>JAIFNJ010000232.1 GCA_020047835.1 Bacteroidota bacterium | reverse complement strand
CAACGTGCTTGATAAAGGATATTCCGATTTGGAGTCTTTTTTTGCTTTGGCACCTTGGATATTCATGTTTTTAATTCCTGCAATTACCATGCGCCTTTTTGCCGATGAAAAAAAATCAGGGACCATAGAATTATTACTAACTCGACCAATTTCTGACCAATCCATTGTTTTAAGCAAATACTTCGCAGCACTTACCATTGCAGGCATCGCCATAGTACCAACATTTAGTTACTTTATTTCAGTGTATTTATTAGGTAATCCTATTGGAAACATGGATTTAGGCGGCACATGGGGTTCCTATTTGGGCCTGTTTTTTTTAGCCGCAGTATATGTTTCATTGGGTACTTTTTGTTCGTCGTTAACCGACAATACCATAGTCGCTTTCATCTTAAGCCTGGTTGTGGTTTTTGTGTTTTTTTACGGATTCGATGCCCTTAGTACTCTGGTAGCATTCAAAAAGCTGGAATATTTGCTGCAGGAACTCAGCATCTACAAACATTACCGTTCCATGAGCCGCGGTGTAATTGACACCCGCGATTTAATTTATTTTATTGGCACTATAGTGCTATTCCTTTCACTTACAAAATTAAAACTCCAAAGCCGCAGGTGGTAATTATATAAACAAATGGCTATGCAACGCAACGAAGTAAAAAAAGATACTATCATCCAATTTATCGTCATTTTTAGTATTGTAATACTGATTTTTATTCTTTCGGGGTTTCTGTTTACACGGTTTGATTTAACCTCCGACAAAAGATTTACGCTATCAAAGCATACGAAAGCGATGTTAAAGGAATCGGATGATATCATTTATTTTAAAGTGTACCTTAAAGGAGATTTGCCTGCAGGCTTTGTGCGTTTGCAAAATTCGGTACGAGAGATACTTGACGAATTTAGGGCTTATGGGAAGGATAACATACAGTATGAGTTTATTGACCCGGCTATAAGTACTGACAAAAAAACACGAAATGAAGTATTCCGGCAGTTATATGAAAAGGGTTTAGAGCCGACCAATTTGCAGGTCAAAGAAAAAGACGGTGCCACCAGCCAAAAAATTATATTCCCGGGTATCATAGTTTCTTATAGGGGAACCGAAGTTGCCGTTAACATACTAAAAAACTATGCAGGCTATTCTCCCGAAGGAAACCTGAATTCATCCATCCAATCGTTGGAATACGAATTAAGCTTTGCTATGCAAAAGTTAATGACTAAGAACCCACCAAAAATTGGTTTTTTGGAAGGGCATGGAGAATTAAACCCATTGGCTGTGGATGATTTAGCTAGAACATTAGCCAATTATTATGTGCTTCAAAGGGTTTCTATCAATGAATACCTTTACAGCTTGCGCGATACCTTAGGAAAAAACAATTTTGACCTAATAGTTATTGCTAAACCAGAACTGCCTTTTTCGGAAAAAGACAAATTTATAATTGATCAGTACCTAATGAATGGTGGTCATATTCTGTGGCTGTTAGATCCTGTAAAAGTAAGCCTCGACAGCTTATCTCGCAGCCGTTCAACCTTAGCAATGGAAAACGCACTTAATCTCAATGACCAATTATTCAAATACGGCATCCGCTTGAATTTAAATTTGGTCCAAGACATGCAATGCGCTACCATTCCAGTAAATACCGCAATGGTAGGACAACCTGCAAAATTTGCTCCGGCTCCGTGGATCTATTTTCCTTTACTGGTACCATCTGATAAGAATCCAATTACCAAAAACCTTGATATAATAAAATCGCAGTTTGCCAGTGTTATTGATACGGTAGGTGATTCAGAGTCAATTCAAAAGACCATTTTGCTGACCACTTCAAAGTACAGCCGATGGGTAAATGCACCGGCACTTATTGACTTATCAGTTATAAATGAAAAAATTGACCCCAGCCGATTTACTAAATCGTTTTTACCCGTAGGAGTTTTACTCGAAGGAACTTTCAAATCGGCTTTCACGAACCGAGTTTCGCCATTGATAAGTAACAACCAACAAATTGGATTTTTAAAAGAAAGTAAACCGGCTAAAATGATCGTTTATTCCGATGGCGACCTCATACAAAACAGTACCCAACTAAATGAAGGCAAAATAGAAGCATTGCCATTAGGCTATGATAGATATACCAAACAAACCTTCGGAAACAAAGAACTGATGCTCAATTCCATTAATTATTTATGCAATATGCAGGGATTAATGGAAACCCGCTCAAAGGAATTTAAAATTAGAATGCTTGATAAACCCAAAATTTTGAACCAACGGGTTGTTTGGCAATTACTAAATATAGTTTTACCTATTTTAATAGTAATAGCAATAGGCATGACCTATCATTTGATTCGCAAGAAAAAATTCTCAAATTAATTAATAATGACAATGAAAAATCGGAAAGCACCTTACATAATTCTAGTAATTCTGGCCATAATTACCATTTATTTTATTGCAACAAATAGCCAAGCAACTATAAAAAAAGAATTGCGCGATTTTGCTTTAGAAGATACTGCTTCAATTGACAAAATATTTTTAGTTGACAAAGAAAACAACACCATTTTACTTGAACGGACCGCTACTAACTGGAAATTAAATAATGATTACATAGCTCGTCAGGACTTAGTGAACATATTACTAAAAACCATGGCCAGAATTAAGGTCAAAGAACCGGTTGCCAATTCAGCTCGTGAGAATATTATTAAAAACCTGGCAGTAAAATCAACTAAAGTTGAAATTTATCAATACGGTAAACTTTCAAAAGTATTTTATGTGGGCGGTCCTACACAAGATTCCTATGGTACGTATATGATACTTGAAAACTCATCAACCCCTTTTGTAATGGAGATTCCAGGATTTAGGGGCTACCTTTCACCTCGTTTCTCAACCTATGCAATAGAATGGAAAGCACAAATTGTTTTTGCAATACCCAAGGAAGAAATAACGCAAGTTATAGTTGAAAACAATCAAATAAAAGGAGCCTCTTTTAGAATACAACAAAACAAGCAGCAGCTGGAACTCTATTCATGGCCTGATAATATAAATATTGAAGTTTTTGATACCATCAAAGTAAAGAGATTTTTAATGGAATTCCAGAATAAAAATTTTAACAAATTCATTGAAGACGTACCCCAAGAATGGCAAGATTCCATCAAATCCAGCGTTCCAATATATTCAATTACAGTAAGTACTCAACAAGGAAGCATAACTCAGGCTAAAGCTTTTAGCAAACCCGGTTGGGGAAATTTGGATTTTTTAGGCAACCCGATGGATACTGACCAAGATAACTTTTTCCTTCTCATAAACGATGTCGATTTAGTATATGCGCAATATTATACCTTTGACCCGTTATTTGTTGATTTAAAAAGTTTCATAAAAGAATAAGTGCTATTTTGCCTATTGTAAGAATAATTTTGATAATTTTGGGTTCTCAAAGACTAAATATTTTGATATGAATTTTATTGTTTCCAGCTCATTGATGCTCCAACACTTACAGGCTGTTAGCCGTGTAATTAGCTCAAAAAACACCCTTCCTATTCTGGATAATTTTTTATTCCAGCTTAAAGGAAATGAATTAGTGGTAACCGCCTCCGATTTGGAAACCACATTAATAACTCACATTCAGTTAGACAGTGCCAGCGAAGAAGGTGAAGTAGCCATTGAGGCAAAACGGATTACCTCTATATTAAAAGAATTTCCGGAACAACCCCTTACCTTTAATATTGATAAGGATGCGCTTACCGTTGATATTGTATCAGAAAATGGAAAGTTTAGCATTATGGGACAAAATAGTGCCGATTTTCCTCAATTACCGGAACTTAAAAAAGGAAACCATTCAGTTACCCTATCTTCCGATGTATTATTGGTTGGCGTAAGTAAGGCTTTATTTGCTGCATCAAACGATGAGTTGCGACCCGTAATGACCGGTATTAATATTGAATTATCATCCGATCACATGACCTTTGTTGCCTCTGATGCCCACAAACTAGTGCGTTACCGCAGGACTGATGTAAAAGCCGATGAAACAGCATCATTCATTTTGCCACAAAAACCGGCTGGTTTATTAAAAAATATATTACCAAAAGATAACAGTGCGGTTACTTTAAAATTTGATCAAAAAAATGCGGTCATCGAATTTAGCAGTTACAAACTGATATGTAGGTTAGTGGAAGGAAATTATCCAAATTATGAAGCCGTTATTCCAAAAGATAATCCTAATAAACTAACTATTGACCGCCTTGATTTTTACAACTCACTTCGTAGGGTTTCCGTTTTCTCAAATCAGGCAAGTAACCTTATAAAATTGTCGCTCACCGCTAATCAGTTAACGGTTTCAGCTCAAGACATTGATTTTTCCATTTCAGCACATGAGCGCGTAAAATGTCAATTTGAAGGCGATGATATGGAAATAGGATTCAAATCGCTATTTTTAATTGAAATTTTGGCTAATCTATCAAGTGCCGATGTGGTTATGAACCTTTCTGATCCAACCCGTGCCGGTATTTTGGTACCCCTCGAAACAGAATCAGAACATGAAGACGTGTTGATGCTTTTAATGCCTATGATGATTAATGGCTAAGTTCATTCAATTATAAATTCAAGCCGCTTAGATTTTGAGCGGCTTTTTTTGTAACAGCTTCCTAAAATTTGCAAACTTTTACTAAAACAGTTCTGAATAATTCCTGAAATAAGAAAATAACACTATTTGAAGAAATTTTTAAGTAAAAACTCTCAATAACTGATATATAAACAAGAATTTATATCTTTATTTGCTTTTTAAAGTTCAATTGAGAAAAATTAAAACTATGGTCCGAAAAGCATCGGCTTTAATCTTCATTATTATTATTTCTTTGGCAACCGCTTATTCGCAAGAAGATCTTGATTTGATTTTGACTCAAAAATATGCGGAAAATAGTTTTAGGGATGGAGATTATGAATTTGCCTTAGAAAATTTTTTAAAGCTTTTCGATAAAGACAAATCAAATATTGATCTGAACTATAAAATTGGAATTTGTTATACCGAAACCACCATCGATAAAGCCAAAGCAATTCCATACCTTGAATTTGTAGTTGGACATAACAACTATCCCATCCGCTCTTTTTATTATTTGGGTAGAGCCTATATGTATAATTACCGATTTACAGAGGCTGTAGAAGCTTTTTATGAATATAAAATGATGGGTATCAGCGAAGACATCATCAACCAAACCGACCGCCTGATACAAATGTGCTACAATGCCTTTGAATTTATAAATGTGCCTAAAAATGTCACTTTTGAACTATTGGATACTTCCATAAATTCAAAATACGACGATTACCTTCCCATGGTTAGCGCCGATGAAAACCTATTGGTTTATACTTCCAACCGGACCTATGTAGCTGAATTCGAAGATTACATCGCCAATTTATTCTATTCCGAAAAAAAGAAAGGTTCCTATTTACATGGTCAACGGTTGCCAGTCAGCACGTTCGATAATGAACAATCAGTGGGAATGAATCCGGTTGGGGAAAAAATTCTTATTTATGCCAATGGCGATTATTCCACACACGATATAAAACAGGTTAACCGCAAAGGAAGCAAATTTACCAATGCCATTAAAAATGAAATCCCATCGGATATGAATACCCCAGGAGTGGAAATGGGGGCTTGCCTTTCACCGGATGG
>JAIFNJ010000059.1 GCA_020047835.1 Bacteroidota bacterium | reverse complement strand
ATACAGAGTATTGCGGGCATTTTCAATTTTCACTGCCATATCGGCCAGTTTAAATGCAATAGCTTGTAAATTGGCAATGGGTTTGCCAAACTGTTGACGGGTTAGTGCATAATCGCGGGCCATTTCAAAGGCTCCTTGTGCCAATCCAACGCCCATAGCTGCAATGGATAACCTTCCAGCGTCAATGGTTTTGAGGATTATTTTCAATCCATCGCCTCTCTTTCCAAGAAGATACTCTTCTGGAACCTCGCAATTATTAAAAAACAATTCGCCATTATCTGCAGCACGCCAAACCAACTTATCGGTCATTACTTTGCGTTCAAATCCTTTGGTTGGATAGGGAAGGAGAATGGCAGAAAACTCGAGCTTACCCTCTTTTTCACCGGTTTTAGCTGCTACTGTAATTCCTTTTGAAAGACTTGAAGCAGCATTGGTTATATACAATTTACTGCCGTTGATAATCCATTTTCCATTTTTCAATTCAGCAGTTGATTCTACTGCCTTGGCATCACTTCCGGCATTGGTTTCGGTTAATCCCATAGCCCAAAGGGCTTTTCCGGTGCACCATTGTGGCAACCATTGATTTTTCTGTTCTTCGGTGCCAAAGTTCAAAACCGGACCTATACCCAAACTGTTGTGCGCGGCTAATGTAGCGGCCATCGAACTATCTATCCGGGCCAATTCTTCTACGGCAATAATGTAGGAAAGGGTATCTGTTCCAAGCCCTCCGTATTGTTTCGGAATATACATTCCAAAAACACCGGTCTCTTCACCCAATTGTTCGATAATATGGGTTGGAAAAATCGACTTGCGGTCGAATTCACCTATAACGGGTTTAATTTTTTCTTCAGCAAATTTGCGGACTTTTTGTCGCCATTCATTGTGATGTTCTTTAAGTAGCGCGTTCATTTCGTTTCTTAAAATTTATGTTAAAGCCTATTCTATTATTTTATAACGGGTTATTCTTATTTTTTGTTCTAATTGATAAAACTAACCAATAACTGATTCTCTTTTACACTAAGACTCTTTTCTATCCAAATTTTTTCAACTATTCCGCTTGATGGACTGGAAATGTGATTCTCTGTTTTCATCGATTCGATGGTTATAATGGTTGTCCCTTGTTCCACTTTCTGCCCTGCAATTACATGCACAGCAGCCACTTTCCCATGTAAAGGAGATACCAAATTAAAATTCCGCCCAACTAATTGTTCTTCTTGCTTTTTAACAATGGTTGCAAAATCAATTTCATGTTGGCTTTTTATCTTAAAAAGTACTCCCTCTATTTGAACCCAGAATGCATCAGAACCTTTTGAAAAAAACAGTTTGTATTCTATTTTGTCTATAACAACATGAATTTCGTTTTTGTTTAAATATTTTATATAAATATTAAACAAATAATTTTCCCAAATGACTTCATAGCGTCCATTAAATATGCAAACAAGGAATTCATAGCGAATCCCATCAATAATTATTGTTTGCTTTGAAACGGTACTCAACGATCCGGTTTTTTTCCAAATAGAAGCTCCTTTAGTTGTGTTTGCAAAATTTAGGCAAGCCACATATCCAATGATGGGCAATATTGAATTAATTGAATCTTTATGCTTCTTTAATTCTTCCTTCAGTGTTTCCATATTTTGTTGCAGGTACTTGGTATGTATCCGGTTTGAAATTACATCGGGATGCCTTAGCAGCATGGATAAAAACTTTGTATTGGAATCAACGCCGTGCACCAAAGTTTCGTCAAGTACATTCGATAAATGACTCAATGCTTCTTGGCGGTTGGCCTTATGAACAATCAATTTGCTTATCAGTCCGTCAAAGGAATCGGAAATGTCTGATGCACCGCAATAGGTCGATTCAATCCGGCAAGGTAAACTTTTTTGAAATTGGAGCATATGCATGAATCCAGCCGAAGGTTGAAATCCTTTTTCAGGGTTTTCGGCATAAATCCGGGCTTCCACAGCCCATCCATTTATTTTAATATCGGTTTGACTTAGTTTTATTTTGTGATTATTGCTTATAAGTATCTGTTGCTCTACTAAATCAATGCCGGTAATCATTTCTGTTACTGGGTGCTCTACTTGAATACGGGTGTTCATTTCCAGAAAATAGAATTGCCCGTTGGCCCACAGAAATTCAATAGTTCCCACATTATTATAGTTTGCAGCTTTAGCTAACTGAACCGCAGCGGTGCAAATTGCAACTCGCTGCACATCCGATAAAGTAGGTGAGGGAGCTTCTTCAATTATTTTTTGATAATTGCGTTGCAAGGTGCACTCCCGTTCAAAAAGATGTAAATAATTGCCAAAATTATCGCCTATAACCTGTACTTCAATGTGACGGGCGTTTTCGAAATATTGTTCCACATATACGGAACCATTTCCAAACCAGGAAAAAGCTTCCCGTTGTGCAGCTATCATTTTTTCTGATAACTCACTAGCTGAATATACAATATGCATTCCTTTGCCACCTCCTCCTGCACTGGCTTTTATAATAACCGGATAGGGTAACTCCTGAGCTTTGTTTATTATCTGCTCCAATGTTCCTTCAATCCCAAAAGGCACCGGTAACCCATTTTCAACAGCAAATTTTCGTGCAGTAAGCTTGTTGCCCATCAATTCAATAACATCGGCGTTTGGCCCTATAAAAGCAATGTGGTTGAGAGCACATAATTTAGCAAATTCAGGGTTTTCCGATAAAAAGCCATATCCTGGATGAATAGCATCACAATTAAATTGTTTGGCAAGGGAGATAATTTTTGAGGAATTCAAATAGGTTTCTTTTAAATCAACGCCTTCCAAAAATGCGCTTTCACTGGATTCATGAATCCATGCAGCATTTTGTTCATCTTGGGTATAGATTCCAACCGTTACTATTCCCATTTTCTGGGCGGTACGTATTATTCTTCTCGCAATTTCGCCCCGATTGGCAATGAGTATTTTCGATATCATATTTTTGCTACTTTCAATCCTTTACTGATTAGTATATCCATTTATTTTGCTGGATTGGTAAAGGCTTCAATTTTCTTTTGTGCCAAATCGGTTTCAAGTGCATCGGAAAGCGCTTTAGCCGTATATTCCGATAACTCTTCATTGATTTCTTTATTCACGATGTTGAACAGAAATTTTTTCAACATTCTTCGTGTTTGTTTATCGGAGCGTTGAATGTTTTCAATCAATCGGTGTTCTATTTCTTCCAATTTATCCAATGAACCTATTTTGTCAGCCAGACCATATGCCAAAGCCAGTTGTGCGTTAAATGCTTCGGCCGAGAGCATGAGCGATTTACTTCGTTTAAATCCCATCCGCTTAATTAAATAGGGGGCAATGGAAGCGGGAATAACACCAATCAACACTTCGCTGAGTCTCAAATGGCTGTTCTGCTCAAGTATCACAAAATCACTCACAGCCAGCAAACCCAGCGCGCCACCATATAAAAAACCGTGTCCAACGGTAATGGTGGTTTGAGGTAGATGGTTCCAGGTCCTCAAAAAAATAGGTAGTGCTTTTAATATTTGAACCCTCTCATTTTCCGGAATAGCTATGGCTTGCTTAAACCACTCCAAATCGGCACCGGCGCAAAAACAATCGCCCCGCCCTTTGAGTATTACAATATCAGTATTCTCGTCTGTTTGTAAATCCTTGGCTAGTTGCATCAATCCTTGAATCATAGCAGCATTCAGGGCATTCTTTTTTTCAGGCCGATTGAGCCAAACGGTTAAAATGCTGCCTTTCTTTTCTAATTGAATAAGGTCCGTCATGTTTATTAGCGATATTTAATTTACTTAATATTTTGTTTAACAGTTTAAACGGATTATTGTTTTTTTATTCTGATTGGAGATTACCATTTGTTATTACATTCGGTATACTCCAAACTTTCCTTTTTCAATGGGCTTATTGGTTACTACCGATAGCGCCAAAGCAAGTACTTTTCTGGTATCAATTGGATCCACAATGCCATCATCCCAAAGTCGGGATGTGGAATAGTAGGCTGTGCTTTCCTCCTGAAATTGCTTTATCAGCGGATGTTCCAATTCGTTTTCTTTGTTTTTAATTGTCTGTAAAACCGAAGCGGCTTGCTCGCCGCCCATTACCGCTGTTTTTGCATTGGGCCATAAAAAAAGAAACTCCGGGTCATAGGCTCGGCCTGACATGGCATAGTTTCCCGCACCGTAAGAACCTCCAGTTACCAGTGTAATTTTGGGTACACCGGTATTGGCAACCGCATGAATCATTTTAGCCCCATCGCGGGCAATGCCTTGATGTTCGTGGGTTTTACCTACAATAAAACCGGTAATATTTTGTAAAAAAAGTAGGGGAATTCTGCGTTGATCGCACAGTTCAATAAAGTGAGCGCCTTTACGGGCCGCTTCGGCATTTAGAAACCCATTGTTGGCTATGATACCAACCTGAAATCCACAAATGGAGGCATACCCGGTAACCAAATTTGGAGCATATAGTTTTTTAAATTCCTGAAATTCACTGTTGTCAGCTAACCGGGCAATAATTTCGTGTGGGTCGACCGTTTTTTTATTATTGGCGCTTATGATGCCGTATAACTCTTCTATAGGATACTGTGGTTCAGCAAACTCCATGGCTTTTGGTGCTTTTTTTTGATTGGCCTGTTGAATCAAGCTCCGGCAAATGCGCACGGCATCTACATCATCTTCAGCCAAATAATCGGCAACACCTGAAATGGAAGTGTGTACATAAGCCCCTCCCAGTTCCTCGGCGGTAACTTCTTCACCGGTAGCTGCTTTAACCAGGGGCGGGCCACCTATAAATATAGTACCCTGATTTTTGACAATAATGGTTTGGTCGCTCATGGCGGGAACATAAGCTCCTCCTGCGGTACAGGACCCCATAACCACTGAAATCTGAGGTATTCCTGAAGCAGAAAGTTTCGATTGATTGTAAAAAACCCTTCCAAAATCGAATCTATCGGGAAAAACATTCGCTTGTTCTGGTAAAAACACCCCGCCCGAATCAACCAGATAAATGCAGGGCAATTGATTTTGCAAGGCTATTTCCTGGGCTCTTACATGCTTTTTGATGGTCTCTTTAATGTAGGTGCCTCCTTTAACCGTAGCATCGTTGGCTACTATCATGCATAGGATTCCTTCAACCAAACCAATTCCTGCAACAATTCCGGCTGAGGGAAATTGGTTTTCCCATTGCCCGTATGCCGCCAATGCCGATAATTCCAGAAATGGGGTACCTTCATCGATTAAAACATCAATACGCTGCCTAACAAGGAGCTTGCCACGTTCGGTATGTTTGTCAATGGCTTGTTTATTGGAATGATCGACCACTTGGGTTAGGGCATGCCTCAAATCACTGGAAAGACTTGTATTAAATTCAAAATTTTCCTGAAAAGCAGAATCTTGTTTAGAGATGGTTGACATTAACTGATTGATGCTCATAATTATAACTTAATCGGTTTCTATCAATGTTATTAGTAAATGACGGCTCGCCTTCCAATACCAAACGTTGGTTCCCTGCCAAGCGATTCAGGTTTACGTCCACCCATTGGTTTTTTAAAACAGTTGAACTGTTGACCAAGATAGGAATATAATGCTGTCCATAACCAAAATGCCAGCCATTACCGACAGGTTTCTCTGTCAGGATGCGTTCTGTTTTTCCAATAA
>JAIFNJ010000233.1 GCA_020047835.1 Bacteroidota bacterium | reverse complement strand
TTTGCCGTCTTTGTTTATATCGTCATAAATTAAAAGCCCGTCATCGGGATTCACACCCATCGATTTAAATCCATAGAAGAACGAAACGGGTTCACCCACTTCAATGCTACTATTTGCCCTGCCTATGTTCCGAATGGGTTGGTTTTGATATAATTCCAAAACCTCGTTTTTATTGGCGGTAATGCTATAGGTCAGGTTCCATTTAAATTTACCCTGCAGCACATTTGCCAGAATCTCTCCCTCAAGACCTTCGTTTTTAAGTCTACCAATGTTTGAAATAATGTACTCATATCCGGTGGAAGTTGGCATGGGTTTTTCAAATAGCAAATCATGGGTTTTTTTATTATAATATTCGGCATTGATAGTTATCCGGTTAAAAAGTTCAAAATTCAGCCTTACGTTAAATTGGTTGGTAGTTTCCCATTTTAAATCAGGATTGGCAATTTGCGAGGGGCTTATTCCGGCTTCACCATTATAATTATACCCAGCATCATATAAATTCATTGACCTAAAATCGCTAATTTGGTCGTTGCCGGTTGACCCATAACTAAGAATTAACTTCAGCTTGGTAAGAGCTAAATCTTTTCCAAAGAATGGTTCTTTTGAAATATACCAAAATGCTGACATCGAAGGGAATAAACCATACCGGTTATTGCTTCCAAATTTTGATGAACCATCGGCGCGCAAGTTCAGCGTAAAAATATATTTGTCGGAATAATTATATTGCACCCGGGTAAAGCAGGAATTTGAGGCAGCATCCAGTTCACTGGACGAGGCCTCAACAGGAGTAGCCGCATCTTGTAAAAATTCAAAATAGGTTCCTGGAAAGTTTTGCGCCCTAAGATAGGTACTGTGTTTTTGGTATCGGTCGAAACTGATGCCGCCTAAAAATGAAAGATTTTGGTTACGCTTAACCCAATCATAGGTAACGTAAGTTGAGTTATATAAATAGGTAGTTTTGTTTGTAGCCTCAATTCCCAGGCCACTATATTTAGCTCCTTGCCGGGTACTTTTGGGGGCAAAAGTTTCCTCTCCCAGGTTATAGTAGTCAATTCCCGTTTGCGATTTAAAATACAGGCCATTCATCAATTTGTAATTCAATGTAAAGCTGAAAATATTACGATACGTTAAAGCCAGGTTTTTTTCTTCTTCGGCAATTGATACGGGATTTGCATAAGGCCCATCGTTGTTATAAGTGCCATCGGCATTATAAACTGGATAAATAGGTGGCATAGCAATGGCATTGGGTAGCGGTCCATTCAACGATTGATCGCCTTCAATGCGGTTATTTTTTGAATAGGTAAAACTGTTGCCACATTCCAGTGATAGCCGTTCGTTTATTTTAAAATCATAGTTTATTTTAAATGTATATCGCAGGTAGTCGCTGCCTATAATAATACCATCCTGATTAAACAGGCTGCCGCTAATGTAGTATTTCGATTTTTCATGTCCTCCCCGCAAAGAGAGATCCACATGAAAAGCAGGAGCTATGCGGAAAACTTCTTTTTGCCAATCGGTATTGATGGTATTTGTATCTATTCTTTGCTGTGAATACACTTCGGGTTGATTAGCAGCCAAGGCTTCTTCGTTAATATAGTTCATGTACTGTTTGTCATTTAACATGTCCAGCATTCCCGAAGTTTTTTGAAACCCATAATAGGTGTTTAGCTCAATAGAGTTTTCAGTGCTGCTACCTCGAAGTGTATTAATAAGAATAACTCCGTTTGATGCTCTGGCTCCATATAATGAACTGGCTGCGGCATCTTTTAAAACACTTATCGATTCTATATCATTTATATTTATGTCAGTAATGGCATCAATGGTTTGTCCGCTAAAATCGAGCTGCGAATAATTTCCGGTAATCATTGGAATTCCGTCTAAAATGTATAAAGGAGTATTGCCGGCAGCTATTGAGCTTATGCCTCGAATGCTCACTTTGACTGAAGCCGCCGGAGTACCGGAATTGTTTTGGACTAGAATTCCTGATAGATTTGATTGTAAGGAGGCATTTAACGATTCATCACTCAGTTGACTGTATTCGCGGGGTTTAATAATAGAAACCGAACCGGTTAACAAATCTTTATTTTCACTTCCAAAAGCTACTACAGCTATTTCGTTAATAGAATGAATATCATCGCTTAGCAATATGCTAACCAGGGTGTCGCTAGTGATAACCAAACTCTGCGTTTTATACCCGATGCATGAAAAACTTACCTGATTGTGATTTTCCGGTATTTTTAAGAAGAATTTACCCAGCGAATCGGTTACGGTTCCCATTGATGCACCTATAATCGATACATTAACTCCAGGCAACGAATTGTATAGCTTCGATTCCAATACCTCACCTTCCAAAATATACTCCGCACTATTAACAGGTTTAAGAATGATGGTTTTACCAGCTGTTTCAGCTTTTAAATTGAAATCGGCACTTATTTTTTGAACCAATTGCTCTAAAGTGAGATTGGAAGCAACAAAGGTTACTTTCCTATCCGATTTTATTTCTGAATCGCTGTAAGCAAATTTAGATCCTGTTGTAACCGATATTTCGTTGAGAATATTTTTTAGCGATTGATTTTTGAGGTCAAATGAATAGTTGGTTGGCTCCTGAGCCATCATATTTGTAAAGCTTGCAACCAAAATTAAAAAAACCAAAAGTATTGGCAATCTGAATTTTCCGAACATTATTCCCTATAGTTTTCAATAACCGGCTTCGACCGGTAATTTATAAAAACTCTATGGATTTATGGATTTTTTTTTGAATTAGTCGCCTTTTTATAAATACTTACAATCTATCGATAGAATCAGGCTGCAATAAACGCTTATTTTAAAAGGATTGGATTCTTTTTAGTGCATTTATTATTGCTTTAATACCTATTCTTTTTAAAAATAATGTAATGCAAGTACAAGAATTGCCATGGATGCAATAAAAAACAAAAGCAACAATTTTAAGAACCACTTTATCCATACCGGATAAGGAATATTGGCAATAGCCAGAACGCCCATGGTTACTCCACTGGTAGGAACAATCATACTCATGATGCCATCGCCCAATTGAAAGGCCATAATGGCCGTTTGCCGCCCAATACCCAATAAATCGCTTAATGGAGCCACAATTGGCACCGTCAGTGCGGCCTGTCCAGAACCCGAAGGCACTAAAAATGTAAAACACGACTGGAAAAGGAAAATAAATTGAATGGAAAGCTCCTTGGGAAGTCTCTCGCCCCAGCCTGAAACGGCAAACAGGATGCTGTCAATAATTTTACCGTCGGTAGCAATTACCAGCAGACCTTTTGAAAGTCCAATGATTAGGCCGGCTGTAATCATATCTTTAGCTCCACCAATAAAGGAATCAATGGAATCTTTAATAGGTAGCCGATAAATAATTACCGAGCCTATTCCAAGAGCCAAAAATAACGCAGATATTTCATTGATATACCAATGCCATTTATTGGCACCGAATACCAGTAGACCCAAGGATAGAAACAATAAAACAATAATAAACTTTCGGCGCCAAGTGAACACCAGTTGATTGTTTTGTTCCATTTCCTGAAGATTGCGGCTCCTATCGAGTTCGTAAACCGGGCTTAGTTTTAGGTTTTTCTCCAGTTTACTTGCATATCGCATCACGTAAATTATAGCAATAGAGGTTAGAATTATCCATGTAAATAGGCGAAAATCCCAGCCACTGAACATGGGAACCTCCGCTATTCCTTGGGCAATACCCACATTAAAAGGGTTGGTTATTGCAGCAGCAAATCCAACACCGGCAGCCATAAACGACATGCAAATTCCCACAATGGAGTCGTATCCCATGGCAATAGCCAAAGGAATTGTTATCATTATAAACACAATGGTTGACTCGCTCATACCAAAAGTTGCCCCTGCCAACGAAAAAAATATCATAATAACCGGAATGACCATTTTTTTATATCTGGGTTTTCGAATGCTAAAAGCAAGGATTCCCGATAATCCGGCACTAATTGCGCCTGTTTTATTTAGCATTCCAAAAGCACCACCAACCAATAAACAAAAACCTATTATTTGTGCTGCCGATACAAATCCCTTGATGGGAGCAGTAAGCATGGCCCAAAAGCCCTGTGGGTTGTTTGCCACCTCTTTGTATGTTCCCGGCACCACCACCATTCTCCCATTGAGTTCCGTCCGCTCATATTCACCGGCCTGAATAATCCAAGTCATAAGCAAGAAAATAATCATTATAAACAGAATGATTGTAATGGTGTGAGGGAAGCTTTTTATTTTCATAGTTGGTGATTTAACAAATTTATTGAAATGGGGCTGGTTTATAATTCATGATTGATGAAAATTTTAGAGGTGTATATTGTCCCGGTTTTCATATTTATAACTTTAATGAAGTAAAAACCATTGGGAAGACCAGCCAACGATAGGTTTGTTTCATTTTCAAAATCTTTACTGATTGCCATTTGTCCGGTGATATCAAAGCATTGCAACGAGTAAGTTGTTTCAACTCCTTGCACCACTAATTGTTCGCTGGCCGGATTTGGAAATATGTTAATTTCAGGATTACTAAGTATTGAATTTATATAAACAGGAACCCGATGACCAACGGTGACGGTATCGGCTTCACCTAAAAACTGCAAATGCATGGAATCAAATCCTACAATATTTCTTGATTGCGAATATGGTCCGTGAGCTGCAAATCCGGCTAGGGTTCCACTATTTTGTAAAAAAATTAATGGAGATGTACCCGAAATATTTTTAAAATAGGAGTGGGTATTATTATAATGATATTCGGCAAATGTTGTACCGGTAATATATAAACCATACTCCAATGAATCACGCATCATTGCAAACGGAAGCCCAGATACTGTATTTTCGTAATAATCGACATTTATATAAGTATTGGCCATAATAGCCGTGGTTTTAAGCAATGCAAGGCCTGGTAAAAATTCCAGTTCTCCATGGTATGAGGTATATCCGGCACCCATATACTTTTCTATCACTGTTTTGCCTGTAAACCGGGCATTATCGCCCACAAAAAATGAAACTACATCTCCTTTATGGAGTGATTCATTTAATACCGGTCCATTGCCCGGAGCATTTATAAAAGTCATAAACCCAGAATAATCGTTGCCAATAATTACCAACTTTTTTGCCTTATTGATACTCGAATAAACATCTGAACTGCCAGAATTTGAGGCTATCCCTTGAATAACTTCAACAGATGTTGCACCATTGCCTTCAAGTTTGGTTTTTGCATTGTTTGCCAAAGTCAAATTGGTTCCTGTTACAATCAAAATAGCATCGGTGGGTTGGCCAACCTGATTCACCAGAAAGTTAAAAGCATCATCCGATGGGTAATCAGTTCCACTGAAGAATATTCTTAATTTTTCATTTTCTTCGGTAACGGGCGGCTGAATAAATTTAGTAAGGCCTTCAATTGCAATGGTTTTCATATCAAGGGTGCAGCCATGAATGGCTTGCGAAAAGTTCATTTTTTTTGATTTCAGCATGGGTGCCTTAACATCAAAAGGCTCAATGGTATCGGGTAAGGTGTAAAAACCAACAGACCCGGTACCATAAACTACTGCACTACCATTGGGTTCAATGCACAAAGCGGTGTGGTCATCAATACCTATTCCAATGGTATTTTCACCCTGTTTTTTGTACCATGAGGCCATAAATGCTG
>JAIFNJ010000149.1 GCA_020047835.1 Bacteroidota bacterium | reverse complement strand
AATCGGAGTTTATGTGGACTGATTTTTATTTTCTGCAAACTGCCCGTTGGAGCCGAGGAGATGGCCAACAATCCATTTGATACCGAGCGTTCCCCGGAAACATCGGAAGGGGAATTCATTATTTGATGGTTAACAACCATGGTGGAGGAACCTCCGCCATCGAAATTGACACCTTGAGTCACACCAATTTGCAACATGAAGTTTGCCAATTCATTAAGAGTCATGCCTTTGCTGATGCTTTGCCTTCCATCAACCGTTACTAAAAAAAGCTTAGAACTATCCGCCGAAAAACCTACGGCAGTTCTGGGATGCCTTTCATACGTGTGGCTAGGTCCACCTTCTTCGGTAAATCCTTCATCCACATAGTTTTCACCATTTTTAATAATTTGAGGATAGGCTCCTATTACCTGCATTAAATCACTTGGAAAATTAGTTAATTCCAATAGTAAACCTATGGTGTCGTTGATATCCACCCCATTGTTAATAAAATCGGCTGCCGTTCCATTTCCCGAAATTACCGCCAGATTCTTGGGTATAGAAATATTACCCAAACCATTTTCTTTTTTTGTGGCTACAAACCAAATGGTATCGTTTATATTCCAGCCTGATATTGGTTTCAATTGAATTTCGGATCCGTATGAATTTGTCCCAGTATTGCCCCCCATATACGAATTATAAAAAATCAATTGATTCGCATTACGGGTAGAATTCACATTTTGAATAGTAAAAGATTCGTTGTTGTTGATTACTTTACCGTTGAAGGCGGGACGGCTTATGGTTGGTTTATTAGTAGAATCAAAACCCAAGGCGGATAATCCGGATGGAAGTCGCACCAATTCTCCATTGCAAACTTGTGTATTTATCGGAATTCCACTTCCACCAAAAAAATCACCATTGATGGCTCCAATAACTTTATGTTCCATCGAATCTTTTCGTTGAGCCATACTTGAGGTTTTTTCCAACCCAACTAATTTATCCTTGGCTTTTACGGTTTCAATTTCCACATACGGGTTTTTCAAATCAATTTCCAATACTTGAATGGCCCAAGGTAAGGTATTCTCATTTATTAGCATGAGCTTCATTCCTGTTCCTACCGTTTTAATCAGGGTGGTGTCAAAAACATGTTGGGCATTGATTTGGAAACTGCCCAAAACAACCCAAAGAAGCAAGGCAATTTTTTTCATAAAAGTGGATTAATTTGCGAAAATTAAAAAGAGGCATGAGGTCAGTACTTATGACCTTCATACCTATGAAATTTTTAACTAAGCTGGGTTGATGTTTCCTTCCATCGATTTTTCCAGTTCACGGGCCTCCTTCAGAAAGTCCGCAACATTCATCTCTTTAAAGTACAGCAATCCATGGGTTGCTCTGATTCTAGGACTTTGACTTTGATAGAAATAATCTTTTCCTAAAATCAACTGAATGTCTTTTAGTTGTTCCACCCAAATATTTTTAGCTAAATCGCTGAATTTTCCATCCAGCATATAGCTTGGAAAGGAGGCGTCAACCTGACTTAAGTAACAGCTGGTGAATGAGCTATCCATTACAGCCATTGCATTGAGCGAGACAGGCACTATTACATTTGCTTCAGATGCATGAAACTTAAACCATACATTCCGGTAACCCCAAATGCGTAGGTTCGAAAGATCAGTTTCTTCGCCCCAAAGCTTAACAGCATCAGCAATGGCTTGGAGTACCTTGTAATGGGTATCGGGACCACTGCCTTCAGGGTCGAGGGCAAGACTAATTACAGTAGGGCTCAAGTCCCGGAATTGTTGCAAAATAGGTTGCACATCGCGTTCGCGGTTGGGTTGTTCCGTAAAAATATCACCGGTATAAAATCCTAAACGCAGGTGATGCACGTTTTTTACTTGAAATCCAAAGTGAGCCCATACCATTTCTTCCTCGAACTCCCGTATCATACCTTTAAGCTTTTGAATCTCGGGTGGGTTTTTCTGTCCGTCGTAGCTATTCCTCAACACCGATAAAATGTCATCTATTATGTCGCGTAAATCTTCCAAATGATTTACTTGGTATATGTAAACAATAGCGCGGACAACCCTGTGGCAAAGTCCCCGTCGGCGTTCGTGAGGTTCACCCGATGCTACTTTGGTTAAATAATGATATACATCTTTATCCCATTTGTGTTTGTACCCATCCTCGAAAAAGTCGGCGTAATTAACCATTTGTATCTGACCTTGATTTAGAAATTTTTTGGTGTCTTTGAGCGCTTCAATTACAAATTGGTTAGTAACGGCAGTAAAACCTGAAGTTAAAACAGAAAAATGGGCGTCGTTTGTTTCATTGCGCGACAATCGATGAACATGCGGTAAAATGCCCAACATTATATCGTCATGATGCGGTCCGGTATGATAATACATTTGATTATTTTCGCTTTCACAACCTTTCAATAATTTTGCTTCAATGCTGGCCACTACTCCTTTAACAGTTTCAAGATTCAATTTTGGAATCAATTTGCAATACGGATCGTCTTTAAGATCTTCAATAGTTAAGTGATGGGCATATTTTTGGATTTTTTTGCAAAGTTCCAAAATGGCCCGTTCGCTTTTTTCTTGTGTCCAAGCACCTTGATGGTAAAAGTTGGCAATGGAATCGGAAAGTTTTACCGCCGCTCCTTTTGTAACATAAAACCGGCTGTTTTTCAATTTGGCTAAAACTGTAGCCGGATACACATTGCTGGGGTTATTTTCCAGCGCATCTTTAATAACATCGGCTTTGGCTTCACCGGCAGCAAAAATTATGGCCACGGCATTTGGATTATAGGCAATGGTTTCAAGTCCAATGGTAATCACCAGACGGTTTTTCGAAACATCAATACCTCCCAAATCGCCTGCTGCCTGAGCTTGTGTCTCAAAATTGGTGGGTGTCAACCGGGTTGACGAGAAGCGGTCGCTACCACGGGTATTAAAAGCAATGTGACCATCGGGCCCAATACCTCCCAAAAAGAACCCAATACCGCCTTTGGCCCGAATCTTTGTTTCATATTCGGTGCACCAATCATCAATCATGAAAATGGATTTTTGCTGAATCACTTCTTGCGAATTTTTTGCTTCGCGGTATCGCAAACTCAAATCTACCTTATTGTCAGGAAAAACCTCAGAATAATGCAATCCATTGTAAAGCGGTATCTGGTCGCTGTTGATGAGTAATGCGTTGGATGGGTCGAGGCCAAAGTCCTTGATATAGAAATTGGTAACATAGTGGTAAAAACTGTTGTGCTGTTTCGAACTAATGGGATAAAACTCATCAATCTGCACAAACGACAAATCTTTTAGAATTGGTTTTTTTTGAAAGTTGAGGCCATATTGTTCCCGTATTTCAACCACTTTCTTGGTAGTCCAGTTATCGAGTAAATATTTGGTCCATTTTATAAAATACTCCGGAGTTTTTCCGGTTGGTAAACTTATAACACCGGTTGGATTTTCGTTCACCCATTCAATAAATCGTAACGCGGTAAAAAATCCCAATTTTGGGAAATTATCAACCACAATATAAGGTATGTTGCTGGTTATTTGTTTTTGACCAGACAATTCAAAAAACCTTTGCTCAACTTTTGATTCAAATGTATTCATTATCAGCCGTGTTTTTATTGTTTAACTTTTTTCCCAAATGAGGGATCTACTTTGAGGAATGGAATTACCAAAAAGCTTGGAATGGCGCATAATAGCACCCAGGTAAAGAAGTTCTGATACCCGATAATATCTTGCAACCAACCGCTCATCATGCCCGGTAACATCATTCCAAGGGCCATGAACCCAGTTGTAATTGCAAAATGGGCGGTTTTATGTTTTCCGTCGGAAATATATATCATGTAAAGCATATATGCGGTAAAGCCAAATCCATACCCGAATTGCTCCACGGCCACCGCGCCTCCAATCAGCCAAAGCGATGTCGGCATGGCATGCGAAAGATACACAAAGGTAATAATGGGCAGGTGCATAATGAGCACCATGGGCCACAACCAAAATTTGAGTCCTTTTTTTGCCGCAGCAATGCCACCAATGATTCCTCCAAGTGAAAGCGCAATAATACCAACGGTTCCGTAAACAAGACCTACATCACCGGTTGAAAGCCCCAATCCTCCCAATTCATTGGAATCAAGTAGGAATGGTGAAGCCAATTTTAACAATTGAGATTCGGGTAACCGATAAACAAGCAGAAAAGTAAGTGCAACTCCAATTTCTTTCTTTTTAAAGAATTCCGCAAAGGTGCCAAGAAAATCTTTCATCACATTTCCCTGTGAACTCACTATAGCCGTATCTTCTGTTGGGTATGGCAGTATCAAATAGTGATACGCAAAAAAGCCCACAAAAATTATAGCAATAAATGCAAATACAATAGTCCAGGCAAAAGTAATGTTGCCCGAAAGAGCTGAAAAAGTAGCAGTTACCGGTTTATTTAATTTGGCATCGAGTTGAAAAGCCACCCAAGCCGGTGTATTCCAATTGTGTTGGTTGAACTCAAACCGGTAACTTTTTGCCAAAGCAATGCTCTTGTTCCCTTTTAAATGGCTGATGTTCAAAACAACGGTTTCGTCAGGTTCCGGTTGTTTGCTTAAATAAAAGTAAGCAAATCCAATATTACCTGTAGTTTGCAAAATGGATTCGGGTTCTGTAGTATTAAATACCTTCTTTAATCCATTTTGTAAGGGAACTGCTATACATTGATGCCACCAACCGGTTTTGTTTATTTCCTTTTTCTGATTGTGTTCCAAATAATAAAATCCATGAAATGAGTTCCAGGCATCTACCGAGTCAATTAGGACTTTTGCCCGGCTCTTGTCCATTTTTTGCATGCCAATACCTACTTCAATGGGTGAAATAAAATACATGGCATTATTATCTGATAATGAATTATTTATTATTGGATTAAATAGGGTACTGTCAACTTCTGAAGTGGAATTTACGGATATTTCTACGGGGGGCAACCCGGTTTTTGCCTCAAAGTGGCCGGCTAAAATAACCAGTACACCTTGCCCCATGAGCATGGCCAAGCGGTAAAAAGTGCTCCGGATTCCTATATAATAAGCCTGATTGTGTTTCGACAAACCCAACATATAAAAGCCATCGGCTGCAATATCGTGGGTAGCCGAACTAAACGCTAATAGCCAAAGGAATGCCAAGGTATATTGCAAAAATTTTGTAGTGGGAATGGTAAAGGCAACACCGGCCAGTCCAACGCCAATCATTAACTGCATGATAATAATCCACCAGCGTTTGGTTTTAAAAATATCGACAATGGGACTCCAAAGAGGTTTAATTACCCATGGTAAATACAACCAGCTGGTATATAAGGCAATATCGGTATTTGAAATCCCCATCCGCTTGTAAAATATTACCGAAAGGGTCATTACCAAAACGTAAGGAATTCCTTCAGCAAAGTAGAGCGATGGCACCCAAAGCCAAGGGTTTTTTGTGGTGGATTTTTTTAGGTTAAACATTTTTGCTGGGTATTTTTTGTTACTAATTAATATTAGATTTAAGTATCATATCTTCTTATTTCTTCTTTTTTTTCATTTCAACTTCGATAGCAGGATTTTTCGCTGTCAGGTGTTCAATAAATTCCATTTTATCTTTTGGTGAAATCATTATAGAATCATAGTTATTGTAATAAATCACAAGCCTATCAAGCGAAGCAGCTGGAGCACTCAATATATTATTAG
>JAIFNJ010000012.1 GCA_020047835.1 Bacteroidota bacterium | reverse complement strand
TCAAAAGAGATGGAAGGCGAGGTGACCTCTATTTCGCATGCTGAGGCTGCAAAACTTATCGATCAGGCGAATACAATAGTAATTGTCCCCGGGTATGGCATGGCTGTAGCCAAAGCACAATATCCAGTATTTGAATTGGTCCAATTACTTACTTCTATGGGGAAAAAAGTACGTTTTGGCATTCATCCGGTCGCTGGTAGGTTACCCGGACACATGAATGTATTGCTTGCCGAAGCCAGCGTACCCTATGATATTGTAATGGAAATGGATGAAATTAACCCAGATCTTCCCCAAACTGATGTGGTAATGGTTATTGGGGCCAATGATATTGTAAATCCCGCAGCTTTGGAAGACGAAGGAAGTCCTATTTATGGAATGCCGGTTATTGAAGTTTGGAACGCACGCCGGGTTATTGTAATGAAACGTTCCATGGCAGCAGGGTATGCAGGGATAGAAAACCCCTTGTTCTACAAAGAGAACGCCGATATGCTTTATGGCGATGCTAAAGACTCCGTATTGGCAATTGTGCATGAATTAAAATCGTTATAGATCTTGATTAAAATAATAGAAATAAAAAACCGCCTCATTGAGCGGTTTTTTATTTCTATTCTAAGAGCAATTATTCTTCTTTTTGTTCTGCTTCATATTCTTTCAGCAGTTTGTCCTGAACATCGCCCGGTAGCGGCGCATATTCGGCAAACTTCATAGTGTACGTAGCACTGCCCGAAGATAGGGAGCTTAGCGTTGTAGAATATTTGTTCATTTCCGACAAAGGAACCTTTGCCTGCAGTTTCTCATAGCCCATTTCGCTGCTCATACCAGAAATAATGGCACGTCGACCTTGCAAATCACTCATGATATCACCCAGATAGTCGGCAGGAACTAAAACTTCAATATCATAAACTGGTTCCATGATTTTAGCTCCGGCTTTTTTAAATGCTTGGCTAAAAGCATGCCTTCCGGCCAATCGGAACGATATTTCATTGGAATCCACGGCGTGCATCTTGCCATCGTAAATACAAACTCTTATGTCGCGGGCATAAGAACCAGTAAGTGGGCCTTCTTCCATTTTTTCCATAATTCCTTTCAATATTGCAGGGTGGAAACGGCCATCAATTGAACCTCCCACGATGCAATTGCAGAAAACCAGTTTGCCTCCCCAGGGTAGTTTTACTTCTTCAGTCCCACGATGTGAAACCACAATGTCGCGACCTTCAATTTTATATGTTGATGGAGCAGGCATGTCTTCATAAAATGGTTCAATAACCATGTGCACTTCACCAAATTGTCCGGAACCACCCGATTGTTTTTTATGGCGGTAATCAGCTTGAGCAGCTTTGGTTATTGTTTCACGATACGGTATTTTTGGATTCAGGAATTCTGTTTCCAATTTATAAAGATTGGTTAATTGCCAGCGCATGGTATTCAAATGGAACTCACCTTGACCGTGAACAATTATTTGCTTCAATTCTTTTGAGTACTCAACTATTAGGGTAGGATCTTCTTCATGCATCCTGTGGAGCAATTCACCTAATTTTTCATCATCCGATTCGCTTAATGCTTTAATAGCAGTGCGGTATTTTGGGTCTGGAAATGCAATGGGAGGAAATGCTGGTCCAAAATCTTTTTCTGCTAAGGTATGGTTAGTCTTTGTTTCTTTAAGTTTTACCATGGCACCTATATCACCGGCAACTATCTCAGAAAGTTTTATCCGGTTTTTCCCGGCAACTGCAAAGAATTGAGAGATCCGTTCTTTGGCTCCTTTCTTTGAATTTATTAAATCCATTCCTTCGGTTAATTTTCCCGACATAACCTTGAAGAATAAAACTTCTCCTAAATGTTCTTCAACCGAATTCTTGAATATAAATAATGCGGTTTTTCCCGCAGGATCACATTTTATTTCTTTCCCTTCTACATTCAAAGGACCTGTCATTTCTAATGGGCTTGGGGCAACATTTCCAACGAACTCCATCATACGTCGGATACCCATGTCTTTTTTTGCCGATACACAAAAAATAGGGAACATACTTCTTTTGCGGATACCTGCACGGATTCCTTCGCGCATTTGATCTTCGGTAAGTGAACCTTCATTAAAATAAAGTTCCATTAAATTATCATCGTTTTCGGCAGCTGATTCAACCAAGATATTGTGTAATTCCTCAGCGCGTTCCATTTCTTCTTTGGGAATATCTAATATTTCTGGAACTCCACCTTCAGGTTTCCATTTATAAAGTTTCATTTTTAAAACATCAACTACCGCATTAAATCCCAATCCTGGATTAACTGGATACTGAATTAAAACGGCTTTAGAACCATAACGATTTTTTAAATCCTCTACTGATTTTTCAAAATTAGCTTTTTCATGATCTAATTGGTTCAATGCTATAAGAGTTGCAACATTCAATCGTTTCGCATGACGTATTAGAATTTGAGTTCCAACTTCCACTCCTTGAGTGGTATTAATTACCATAATAGCGGAATCGGTTACAGCCAGTGATGAAATTACACCTCCAACAAAATCATCCAATCCCGGAGTATCAATAACATTCAATTTTTTATTATTGTACTCCACATGCATTACCGTAGAGTAAATTGAACGCGCCTGCTCATGCTCTATCCGATGATAGTCAGAAACCGTGTTTTTACTCTCCACATCACCTCTTCGGTTAATTAAGCCACCTTCAAACATCATGGCTTCGGCCAGGGTAGTTTTGCCCGAACCGGCACTTCCCATTAGGGTAATATTTTTAATCTCGTTCGGTTGATAAACTTTCATTATTTTTTTATTTAGAATTAAACAATCGTTTGCGTGTTGTCCCATTGAAACAAGGCTTTCAAAATTAATAATATTTTAATAAGATGCAACTCTTCCTTTGGTATTGCTTACAATTAATTCTTAACATTAATTTTTCCATTTATATATATTATTATTAGGGTTTTTTCAATTATAAGCCTATCAAATTATCATAATATTGTTTTAAATAATGATTTGAATGTTATTCAAAATTTGGAGCAAAAAGATGTATTTGTTGGAAAAAATGGAGCATGAGACTCAAATATTTTTTAATTAGCAGTTTTAAAGACATTGCAAAGCCTTTAAAATTCGTCACAATTAGCTTTTTTACCGAAATATTAAAATATTTGCATGTGCCTATTGAATTAAAAAAAAACTTTTTTACCTTTGCGAACCGATTTTGTGGGTAAGAAAGTAATATAATAAATTAGATATGCCAACGATACAACAGTTAGTTAGAAAAGGGAGAACAGAGATTAACAAGAAAAGTAAAGCTCCTGCATTGGACTCATGTCCACAGCGTCGTGGTGTTTGTACACGGGTTTATACCACCACGCCAAAAAAACCGAATTCAGCCATGCGTAAAGTGGCAAGGGTTCGTTTAACCAATGGAAAAGAAGTAAACTCGTACATTCCAGGTGAAGGTCATAACCTTCAAGAGCACTCTATTGTTTTGATTCGCGGAGGAAGGGTTAAAGATCTTCCAGGAGTTCGCTACCACATTGTAAGAGGTGCCCTTGATACATCAGGAGTTGAAGGTCGCACACAGCGCCGTTCAAAATACGGTACTAAAAAACCTAAAAAATAATCGATTTTATACTGAATAACAATGAGAAAATCAAAACCAAAAAGGCGGTTATTATTGCCAGATCCAAAGTTTAACGATGTATTGGTAACCCGTTTTGTTAATGACTTAATGGTGGATGGTAAAAAGAATGTCGCATATGAGATTTTTTATGATGCCTTAGACATTGTTAAAGCAAAAATGAAAGATAACGACCAATCTCCACTTGAACTCTGGAAAAAAGGTTTGCAGAATATTACCCCACAGGTTGAAGTTAAAAGCCGCAGGGTAGGTGGCGCTACTTTTCAGATTCCACAGGAAATCCGCGATTCGCGCAAGGTTTCTATCAGTATCAAAAACATGATTCTATATTCACGCAAAAGAAGCGGAAGAAGCATGGCTGAAAAATTGGCTGCTGAGTTTATGGCCGCATACAATGAAGAAGGGGCTGCATTTAAAAAGAAAGAAGAAGTTCACCGTATGGCAGATGCAAACAAGGCATTTTCCCATTTCCGTTTCTAATTGAAGAATTGATACTGTTTTATAGATTTATAATATAACATGGCAAGAGATTTAAGTTTAACCAGGAACATAGGAATTATGGCTCATATTGATGCGGGAAAAACCACCGCAACAGAGCGTATCTTATTTTATACTGGATTGACTCACCGTATGGGCGAAGTGCACGATGGGGCGGCAACAATGGACTGGATGGTTCAAGAACAAGAAAGGGGCATCACCATTACTTCTGCTGCAACCACTTGCTTCTGGAAATACCACGATGTAGAACACAAAATTAATATAATAGATACTCCCGGGCACGTTGACTTTACCGTTGAAGTAGAACGCTCATTGCGTGTGCTTGACGGAGCAGTAGCTGTTTATTGTGCAGTAGGTGGGGTGCAACCACAGTCAGAAACTGTTTGGAGACAAGCTGATAAATACAAAGTTCCTCGCATTGCCTTTGTTAATAAAATGGATAGGGTAGGTGCCGATTTCTTCTCAGTGGTAACACAAATGAGAGAACGGTTAAATGCCAATCCAATTCCAATTCAAATCCCTATTGGCTCCGAAGCTGATTTTAAAGGAGTGGTTGATTTGATTGAAAATAAAGCCATTGTTTGGTACGATGACGAAGAAAAAGTAACTCGTTACGAATATATTCCTATTCCAACTGACCTTATTGCTACTGTTGAAGAATGGCGTGCAAAATTAATTGAATCAGTGGCTGAATTGGATGACACCTTATTAGAGCGATTCTTTGAGGATCCAAATTCTATTACTGAAGATGAGATGAGGGCAGTAATCCGCAAGGCTACTGTAGAACAGGTAATTGTTCCTGTTTTGTGCGGCTCAGCTTTTAAAAATAAAGGAGTTCAACGCCTTCTTGATTCAGTAGTGGCTTACTTACCAAGTCCACTTGACATTGAGGGTGTGCGTGGTATGAACCCCGATACCGATAAAGAAGAAATTAGGAAACCTAGTAATAGCGAACCTTTTTCAGGTTTAGCATTTAAAATAGCAACCGATCCTTTCGTGGGACGTTTAGCATTTATTCGGGTTTATAGCGGAGTGCTTGTTGCCGGTTCATCAGTATTAAATATGCGTACCGGTAAAAAAGAGCGAATCTCGCGTTTATACCAAATGCACGCAAACAAGCAAAATCCAAAAGACGAAATTGAAGCTGGGGATATATGTGCTGCTGTTGGATTTAAAGATATTCGTACAGGAGACACCTTATGTTTAGAAAATAAACCAATCATTTTGGAAAGCATGTCTTTTCCTGAACCAGTTATTAGTGTTGCTATAGAGCCAAAAACTCAAAAAGACATGGATAAATTGGATTTGGCACTGCTAAAATTGGCTGAAGAAGATCCTACGTTCAAACTAAAAACTGATCACGACTCAGGACAAACGATAATAAGTGGAATGGGTGAATTACACCTTGAAATATTGGTTGATCGATTGAATCGTGAATTCAAAGTAGAAGTTAGCCAGGGAGCTCCTCAGGTTGCTTACAAAGAAGCCATTACTGCAATGGTTGAACACCGTGAGGTATTCAAAAAGCAGTCGGGTGGTAGAGGTAAGTTTGCCGATATCTCGGTACGCGTTTCACCAGCTGACAAAGATGTAA
>JAIFNJ010000014.1 GCA_020047835.1 Bacteroidota bacterium | reverse complement strand
TGTTCACTTTATTCCCGATACGTATGGAATTAACATCGCCCCTGAGAACTGCATTAAACCAAATACTGCAATCATCACCCATTATTACATCACCTATAATGGTAGCATTTTCAGCCAAATAACAATTTTTACCAAAAATAGGAGTAAAACCCCGAACCTCTTTAATTAATGCCATAACAAATTTTTAAACGTAAAATCATTAATGGACCAAAGTATTTAAACAAAACCGTTGCAAACTTACTAATTATCCTGTATCCAAAAAGTGAAAATACTGTTATTCAATACCTCTATTTATGTATGTTCTACAATACATAGCCGTATTAGCTAATACATTTTTTAGTTACTTTGCTACCTTAAAAATTACTACAATCAATTACTATAAAACATGAGCAAAAAAGCCAATATAGTAGAAAAAGAGCAGGTGGTCATTCGGTTTTCAGGTGACTCTGGCGATGGCATGCAACTTACCGGTATGCAATTTTCAAATACGTCGGCGTTATTTGGGAACGATGTATCCACCTTTCCCGATTATCCGGCAGAGATACGAGCTCCTCAGGGAACAGTAGGCGGTGTATCCGGTTTTCAATTACATTTTGGATCATCAGAAATAAATACACCAGGAGATTATGCCGATGTGCTGGTAGCCATGAATCCGGCTGCTTTAAAAGCCAATATTGAATGGGTAAAAAAAGGGGGAACTATTATTGTAAACATTGATGCGTTTACCGATAAAAATATTGCACGGGCCGGATACGATTCTGATCCGATTCAGGAAAATAAACGCGATTACAATTTTATTGAAGCTCCCATTTCAGAGTTAACTAAGGAGTGTTTGGCTAATTTGGAATTGGACCAGAAAAGTGTCATGCGGACCAGAAATATGTTTGCATTAGGAATGGTTTACTGGCTTTTTGACCGTCCACTTACCTATACCGAAAAGTTTTTTGAAACAAAATTCCATAAAGTACCATTGGTGGTTGAAGCCAACAAGCGCGTGTTGCACGCGGGATATAACTTTGCCGAAACCATTGAAGCGCTTCCTATAAATTATAAAGTTTCACCAGCTAAAATACAACCGGGAACTTTTCGCAATATTAGTGGTAATACAGCCACTGCTTGGGGCTTAATAGCAGCTGCCGAAAAAGCTGGTTTGGAATTATTTTGCGGTTCCTACCCCATTACCCCGGCTACTGAAATACTTCAGGAATTAGCTGCCCGTAAAGATATGGGAGTAAAAACCTTTCAGGCTGAAGATGAGATTGCCGGTATTTGCACAGCCATTGGAGCAGCTTTTGCTGGTGATTTGGCTTGCACTACTACTTCGGGTCCTGGTTTGGCTTTAAAAACAGAAGCATCAGGGTTGGCCGTGATGACCGAATTGCCATTGGTTATTGTAAATGTGCAGCGCGGTGGACCATCAACCGGATTACCAACCAAAACGGAACAATCGGATTTGATGCAAGCGCTGCATGGACGAAGCGGTGAAGCACCATTAGTTGTAATTGCAGCCAGCACCCCATCAAATTGTTTCGACTATGCATTTCAGGCAGCTAAAATTGCCCTGGAACACATGACTCCAGTTATTTTGCTTACCGATGGGTTTTTAGCCAATGGCACCGAACCTTGGCGGTTACCTCGCATGGAGAACCTGCCAGTTATAAAAGTTCCATTAGCCAATCCAAACGATACAAATTATCTACCTTATTTACGCGATAAAGAAACCCATGTTCGCAAATGGGCTATTCCGGGAACCCCAGGCTTAGAGCACCGGATTGGTGGTTTGGAGAAAATGGATGTTACGGGAACAGTTTCCTATGTTCCTAAAAACCATCAGGTAATGACCAATCACCGCGAGAATAAAATTAATAAAGTTGCTGATTTTATTCCTGAATTAGAAATTATAGGAGACCCTGACGCAAAACTATTAGTTATTGGCTGGGGTGGTACTTATGGCCACATTTATTCAGCTGTAAAAGAAATCAGGAAAGAAAAGAAAAAAATAGCATTTGTCCATTTTAACTACATGTGGCCTCTGCCTAAAAACACTACCACCCTTTTATCGAAATACAAAAATATTTTGGTATGTGAACTCAACCTTGGCCAATTAGCTGACCATTTAAAAGTAAATGTTCACGGTTTTGATTGTGAAAAATTTAACAAATTACAAGGGCAGCCTTTCACTGTAGAGGAATTAAAAGAAAAGTTTAATCAATTGTTGGGGGAGAAATAATCATGGCACAAGATATCATAAAATTAACAGCAAAAGATTTTAAAAGCGACCAGGAAATACGCTGGTGCCCAGGCTGTGGCGACCATGCAGTATTAAATTCTATCCAAAAAGCAATGGCCGACCTAGAAATTCCTAAAGAAAAAATAGCTGTTATCTCAGGAATTGGTTGCTCATCAAGGTTTCCCTATTACATGAGTACCTATGGCTTTCATACCATTCACGGCAGGGCCTCAGCAATAGCTTCAGGGGTAAAAGTTGCAAACCCTGATTTAAGTGTTTGGCAAATTACCGGCGATGGAGACGCCATGGCCATTGGTGGAAACCACTTTATTCATGTGATACGCCGTAATGTAGATTTAAACCTGATCCTTTTTAACAATGAAATTTATGGCTTGACCAAAGGACAATACTCTCCTACCTCGCAATTTGGTGCTGTAACCAAAACTTCACCTTTTGGAACTGTGGAATATCCTTTTCAACCCGGTGAACTGGTAATTGGTGCCCAAGGAAAGTTCTTTGCCCGAACCATTGATATGAATGTAAAGCTTTCTGTTGATATTTTTATTGAAGCTGCCAAACACAAAGGAACTTCAGTAGTGGAAGTGCTGCAAAACTGTGTTATCTATAACGATGGAGCTCATGCCGCTTTGAGCGATAAAGAGGAAAAAGATAATCGCACCATTGTATTAAAACATGGAGAGCCTATGGTTTTTGGCAAAGACCGTGATAAAGGTATTGCCTTGGAAGGATTGAAATTAAAAGTTGTTTCGCTTACTGATGGTAAATATACCGAAAAAGACTTGTTGGTACACGATGCTTATGAACCCAATCCGGGAGTTCACCTCATGCTTGCGAACATGAAGTACCCTGAATATCCGGTAGCTTTGGGAGTTATCAGAAAAGTGGATACCCCAACCTATGACGAAAGTGTAACCAAACAGATTAAAACCGTTCAGAAATCAGCGAAACACAAGAATATGAATGATGTACTATATAGCGGCAATACTTGGACAATAGAGTAAAATTTCAATAGAAATCATTTAAAAAGCTTCTACAGTTAATACTTTAGAAGCTTTTTTATGTCTTCAATTTTTTCTTTTTAGCCGCTGGGAAAAGGATATTATTTAATATTAGCCGATAACCAGGAGAATTGGGATGCAAATCAAGACTGGTGGGTTCATCGCCCACAAAATGGCGGTAATCTTCCGGATCGTGTCCTCCATAAAAAGACCAGGTACCATTGCCCAATTCGCCATGAATGTATCGGGCTTCTCCTACAGCTTTGTATTCGCCCATAACTAATACCTCCGGTTTGATAACTGCTTTGTTAAATGCGGTAGTTTGTCCCATAAAACCTTTTATTATGGAAGAATGATTCTGACAAAGCATGGTAGGTATAGGATCCCACTTAGCCGAGAATTCAAACAGTGTAAAAAAATCATCGTTCTCAACCACTTTGCGCGAAGTGGTTACGTCAATATCGGAAAATTCATACTCGTACGGGTTTTGACTAAGTTTAAAATTCCTGAAAGCAAACGTTTTGGTAAAATCAAGCTTTTTGTTAAAATCGGGATCAGCCGGATCCCCATCAAACATCGATTCACAAATATCAATGCCAGCTGCCGACAAAGAAATATCGTAGCTATCAGTAGCCGAGCACATAGCAAATAAAAAACCACCTTTACTAACGTATTCTTTAATCGTATGTGCCACAAAAAGTTTAAGTTCCGATACTTTTACAAATCCTAACTCAGCCGCCTCTTTTTCAGCATTATAAACCTGATTCCGATACCAGGCCATATTCTGATAGGCTGCATAAAACTTGCCATATTGTCCGGTAAAATCCTCATGATGAAGGTGCAACCAATCATATTTTACCAAGTCGCCATGAACAATCTCTGCATCATAAATAATGTCGTATGGTATTTCGGCATAAGTTAATACTAAAGTTACGGCATCGTCCCAAGGAAGCTTGTCTTTGGGCGAATAAACAGCAATTTTAGGAGCTTTCTCCAGTTTAACAGCATCCATGTTCACCTCATCGGAAGCTATTTCGGTTAAAATAACTTGGGCCTGCACATCGGCAATCACTTCATAGCTTATCCCTCTAACAATACATTCGGTCTCAATTTCTTTGTGATAGTCAGTCAAAAAACTACCTCCCCGATAATTCAAAAGCCATTGAGCCTCCAAGTTATTCTGAAGTACCCAATAAGTAACACCATAAGCTTTTAAATGATTGGTTTGACTTTCGTCCATTGGGATTAGTATTGAAGCGGCTTGGCTTTTAATTCCTAATACCAGTGCCAGTAAGATTATTATTGTAAGGGGGGAAAGTTTCATATTCAATTTACGGAGTTTTAAAGATCAAAAATAGTAATTAAAAAGCTCCTTACCGTTTTTCAAAGTATTAGATGTCAAAATAGATCTCCAAAAAGGTTTTTCTCCATTTTTAAAAAGGAGCATCTCCGGCTTCTTCAAAACGTTGGTCCACATTAAAACCAGGATTATCAAAACCGGCATTTACAGGCAAGGCAGTTTCTTTTTGACTTCCCGAAATCTCTTCGTTCATTTTTGAAGCAAAAGTTACTCCATTTGCTCCTGGGCTGGTTATTGAAAAAGTTTCTTCAACATCGCAGAAACGGGTGAATTCTTTTTTAAACCGCAATCGAACATCACCAGTAGCTCCATTACGGTGTTTTGCTACAATAATCTCTGCTAAGCCAATGAGTGAGTTACCCAGCGTATCTTCGGTTAATCCAAAATATTCAGGTCGGTGAATAAATAATACCATATCGGCATCTTGCTCAATAGCTCCTGATTCACGCAAATCGGAAAGTTGTGGACGTTTGTCTCCAGCGCGCATTTCAACCGAACGGTTCAACTGCGAAAGTGCGATGATGGGCACATTTAGCTCTTTGGCAATGGCTTTAAGTGAGCGCGAAATAGAGCTAACTTCTTGTTCGCGAGACGCTTGAATACCGGCAGTCATTAGTTGGAGGTAGTCAATGATAACCAGTTCAATTTTATGCTGCATCACCAACCGGCGCAGTTTAGCCCGGAGTTCAAAAATGGAAAGTGCCGGAGTATCATCAATATAAATGGGGGCATCTTCAAGATTTCTTATTTTTGATTCCAATTGTGCCCATTCATAATCTTTGAGTTTTCCGTTCTTAATTTTATCGCTGCTAAGTTCCGTTTCGCTAATAATTAAGCGGTTTACCAGCTGAATACTCGACATTTCAAGTGAGAAAAAGGCTACCGGTCTTTTATGCTCAACTGCCGTATTACGAGCCATTGAAAGCACAAAAGCCGTTTTACCCATGGCAGGACGGGCTGCAATAATTACTAAATCGGATGCCTGCCAACCAGATGTTAACCGGTCGAGCTCAGTAAAACCACTGGGAACACCGCTCAATCCGTCGGGGCGTTTTCCGGATTCTTCAATTTGATGAATAGCCTCACGGATTACTACATCAATGCG
>JAIFNJ010000139.1 GCA_020047835.1 Bacteroidota bacterium | reverse complement strand
GCTTTCAGTAAAAGGTATTCCGGTAAAGAAAATAAATATGTTGGATTGGATGTTGATGAAGTTGAATTAAGTAAGAGTTTTACAATCCAAACATCAAAGGAGCCTGTTTGGCTTTCTGAAAAAATGGTTTTTTTAGGTGAAATTCCAAGGAAAATAAATTTTGAAAAAAACAGCACCACGTTTTATTTGGATGGGAAAATACCTGATCCGATTATGGATGATTCGGGAATGGCAATTGTTATGAAGCAAGGTTTGTTTGTGATTTCGGGCTGCGCCCATTCCGGTATTTGTAATATAATTGAGCATGCCCGAAATGTAACAGGAGTATCCAAGGTTTTCGGTATCATGGGTGGATTCCATCTTATGATGAATAATAATCAAACACAAAAAACCATCGATTATTTAAAAACCCTCTCTATTGAAATAGTAATGCCATCGCACTGTACTGCATTGCCAGCACTTTCAGCGTTTTATGAGGTTTTTGGAGGGGAGCAAGTAAAAGCAGGAACACTTTATAGTTTTGATGAATAATTTTAATTTTTAGGGTTACAATAAAACCAAAAAGTTACGTTAACTTTATCGCAATTTAAAATATTATGGAAGTATTAGGAATCGATTTTGGTGGTACTGGAATAAAAGCAGCACCAATAAATACGCTGACAGGTGAATTGTTAGCTGAGCGGCAGCGATTTGACACACCGCAACCTTCAACTCCTGAAGCAGTGGCTGCAACCATTAATCAATTGGCTAAACATTACCAATGGAAAGGTAAAATTGGAGTCGGGTTTCCATCTGTGGTTCAAAATGGAATGGTTCATTCAGCGGCCAATATCGATAAAACATGGATAGGAATAAAGGTGGATGAACTTCTTTCAGCCCGAACAGGATGTGATGTTTATACCGTAAACGATGCTGATGCCGCTGGAGTGGCAGAACTGCATCACGGGGCAGGTAAGGATAATAAAGGAATAGTAATGCTTTTAACCATCGGTACTGGAATAGGTACTGCTTTCTTTGTAAATGGAGAACTTTTCCCCAATACTGAATTAGGGCATCTGCAATTTAAAGGAGAAACCGTTGAAAAGTATGCCTCCGATGCAGTTAGAAAAAAACTTGACTTGACCTGGAAAAAGTGGGGGATGCGTCTTGATGAAGTTTTGCATTATTACGAGCAATTATTTTATCCCGATTTATTTATCATTGGAGGTGGAACCAGTAAACGACTGGATAAAATTCAGGAATTTATTACTATAAAAACACCCATGGTTCCTGCACAGTTGCAAAACAATGCCGGTTTGATTGGTGCAGCCATGTTTGCCAGCAAAAAATAGAATTAAACCTTTTCAATATTTTTAGCTCTTACCTTACAAATTCAATGGCTAAATGTAATCGCGAGCAATAATCAAACCTTTTTCTTCTAATGATTTGGTAACGCGGTGTATCAGCTCTACTTTCTCTTTTAGTGGTAAAAATGCCGACTTGAACCCATTTAAGATTAAATATTTTAGTTCGTCAGAATTAAAATGGTATTTTTCAATAGCCAGCATGTATTCATCAGTAAGCGTGGTATTTGAAATCAATCGGTTGTCGGTATTTAATGTTACCCGAATGCCTAAATCAAAATAGAATTTTATTGGGTGCAGATCAAATGTCTCTACTGCTTTGGTTTGTACATTAGAAGTGATGCACATTTCCAAAGGTATGCGATGGTCATTAACATAGTTCAATAAATCGCCATCTTCGCGCAAACGGGTACCATGCCCAATGCGGTTTGCACTAATGTGGTGCAAAGCCTGGTGAATTGATTCCGGGCCATACGCCTCACCCGCATGAACCGTGGTGTTAATGTTGTTATTTATAATTAAGTAAAACGATTCCTTATGGTCTTTTGCAGGAAATCCATCTTCAGCCCCGGCCAAATCGAACCCTACAACACCCCTGTTTTTATATGCTACAGCGAGTTCCGCTAGAGTTAATGAAATGAGGGGCGTTGTATGTCTAAGTCCACAAATAATAATTCCCACTTTTATGTCAAATGCTTTTTCGCCTTTTTTCTTTCCTTCTAGCACGGCATCAATTACCTGAGTGAGCTTTAATCCTTTATCGACATGCAAAATAGGAGAAAAACGAATTTCCAGATACCAAATATTCTCTTTAGCACAATCTTCAACCAATTCATAGGTGGCTCTTATTAGGGCTTCCTTGGTTTGCAAAACAGAACAAGTTACATCAAACGGTCTTAAATATTCTTCCAGACTTTTACATTCCATTCCAACAGCTAAATAGTTAGTTAGCTCTTCCACCGTTTCTTTTGGTAATTTTACTTTTTGTTCTTTTGCTATTTCTATGATGGTTTCAACCCTCATGGAACCGTCCAAATGGCAGTGTAATTCTGCTTTCGGAAGGCTTTTGATGAATTCGTAAGTTAGCTTTTTCATGCTATTTAAATTGATAATGCTTATTTAGGCCTAAAAGTAAGTATTTATTCCTTAATTATTCGTATAATTTAGAGTATTTATCCTTGAAGGATGAATATTGTAGGTCTTTTGTTTAAATCAGGTGTGTTATTTTTCCAATTTTGAATGGTTCTTGTTTTAATAAATTCAGTTTCTAAAGTTATGTCAACAGCAATACATAGTAAAGTTGCAGGAGCACACTGAGCTAATATATCTGATAATAAGGGCATATTTCGATAGGGAGTTTCAATAAACAATTGCGATTGTTTTTCTAGTTGAGAGCGTTTTTCTAGATGTTTTAATGTTTTTATTCTTTCAGCCGATTGAACCGGTAAATAGCCGTTAAAAGCAAAGCTTTGACCATTCAAACCAGAGGCCATCATGGCCATTAAAATTGACGATGGACCAACAAATGGGATTACCGTAATCTGTTTTTCATGTGCCATAGCCACTACATCTGCTCCGGGATCGGCAACTCCAGGAACTCCGGCCTCTGAAATTACCGCCATGTCATTCCCTTTTTCGGCAGGCTTTAAATATGTGGCTAATTGCTCCGATGTGGTGTGTTTGTTAAGCTCATAAAATTGACAATCATCAATAGGAAATGTAGCATCGAGTTTTCGTAAATACCGACGAACAGTGCGAATATCTTCTACAATAAAATGCCTTATTTGCAATGCTTTTTCAATTACTCCTGTTGGTATTACGTTTTGTATGTTGCTTTCACCAAGAGTTATTGGTACTAGATACAGTTTTCCTTTCATCGGGTAAAAATTTTATGCAAATATCGGAGATTTTACCGAATGACCTATTTTTTAATAACTAAGAATTATTTGTTATTTATAACTACTATTTTTTAAGCTGCCTATTGGATTTTATGTAACAATAGACTGAAATTTTGGCGGATATTTGTGATAGAACTGAAAATATTTCAGTAACTATTAAGCGTATAAAGTGCACATTATTAAATTGATATGAAGTATTTTCAGCTAATGTAAAATTTTTTGTATTGGTATTTGATTTGTTTATTTCGATGCAGAGCATTATAGTGCTAATCAAATAAATTTAAAGTATAAACCTTAAAATTATGGAGGATATAGCTATGACACTCGCAAAAATTTCAGACCCGTTATTTCCATCGTTATTCGACAACTTATTTGCCCGGAATATGATGGATTGGAGTAATTCAAATTACTCAAACACCAATACTACACTACCTGCTGTGAATGTTAAAGAAACACAGAATGAGTATGAAATAGAAGTTGCAGCTCCGGGTTTAACCAAAGCTGACTTCAATGTTCATTTGGAACACAACATGCTGACTATTTCATCGGAAAAGAAAGACCAAAAGGTGGAAGAAAATGGAAATTACACCCGCAAAGAGTTTAGTTACCAATCGTTTCAGAGGTCATTTACCATTCCCGAATCCCAGGTTGATGGTGAAAAAATAGCTGCGAAATATGCTGATGGAATTTTACATGTAGTTCTGCCTAAAAGGGAGGAAGCAAAACCTAAGCCCCCTCGTGAAATAAAAATTTCATAACCGTTACAGTATTTTGATTAACCATAATCAGGTATCTAAAAGGCAAAATCCTGCTCAAAGAAATTCGGGCAGGATTTCTTTTATTTTGATTTAGTTTATTTGCTTTATCTTAGCATTTGGAATCAATTAAAACAAGCATTTTGAGAATTACATTTTTAGGTACTGGTGCATCACATGGCATTCCCGTAATTGGTTGCAATTGTATTGTTTGTCAATCAAATAATCCAAAAGACAAGCGGTTGCGAAGCAGCGTTTTTATTCAAACAGACCATAATAATCTGGTTATTGATGCCGGACCCGATTTTCGTCAACAAATGCTTCGCGAAAAGATAACGCGCATTGATGCCGTATTGATGACCCATGAACATAAGGATCATACTGCAGGATTGGACGATGTGCGTGCTTTCAATTATTTAATGAAAAAACCGATGCGTGTTTATGCCGAAAACAGGGTAATTGATTCCATTAAGCGAGAGTATTCCTATGTGTTTAGCGATGATAAATATCCCGGTATTCCGGAAATGGATCTACATCCAATTTTTAATCGACCTTTCGAAATTAATGGTGAAGAGGTTATTCCCATTCAGGTGTTTCATAATTTATTGCCAGTATTTGGGTTCCGAATAGATAATATGGCCTATATTACCGATGCTAAAACTATTCCTGAAACTGAAAAATTAAAATTACAAAACCTTGACATCTTAGCTATTAATTCCCTGCGTGTAAAACCCCACGTTTCTCATTTAGGGCTCGATGAGGCATTGGATGTGATAGAAGAGCTACAACCTCGCAGGGCCTATTTAACGCACATCAGTCACATGCAATATAGTTATCAGGAATTGGAAAAACATTTGCCAGCCAATGTTTTTGCCGCTTATGATGGGCTTATTCTTGAAGTTTGAGCTGTAGTAGGCGTCGCGTATTTTTGGTTACTTTAAAGCGGTCGTCAATACGGTAACCCATTATCCATGCAATTTCGCCTCCGCTTTCCATTAACCATATTTTATCTTTAGTTAAGCGGTCAATCTTTAGATCGGTAAAAAAATCGCTTATTTTTTTTGGTTGTTGCATACCTAATGGAAAAAAATGGTCGCCAGTTTTCCAATGTCTGATGATAATTGGAAACTGAGTTTTCTCAGCATCTAAATTGGCCACTTTATTGTTTTGAATAATGTGGTAGTTTTCAGATATCGTTAATAATAAAAGAATCGTCGGTTTTATTCATGGGCTCAATAAAAATGAAATCTCGATCAACCACAAGCTGATGCGATTCCGAAAAGAATATGCGCCCGGATTCCTTTTCAAGGCATTGAAGTATCTTTATTACGGAATCGTAACTAAATCCGAGCGGCGAAAGAAATTCAAACAGCAGGGTTTCTTGATAATTTGAATTCTGTAGTTTTTTAATATCAATCTTTTGTTGCCCACCATGTGTTGTGACAAATCCGTTAAGTAATTCTAACACTGATTGGTTGTAAATTTGAGCTGCCATATTAAAATTTGAAATATTACGGCTCATAACTTGCTCAAAAGCTGGATTAATGGTTTTAAGAGTTGGAATAATCTGTTGACGGATAATATTTCGCATATAAATCAGCGAATCGTTACTGGAATCGTTCCGGTATTCAAGTTTTTCATTTCGGGCATATTCCTCAATCTCTAGGCGGGTTGCAAATAATAAGGGTCGAATAATTCTACCATTTGTGGGTGCAATTCCAGTAATTCCAGTAATTCCTGTTCCCCGGGCTAGGTTTAAAAAGAAGGTTTCAATGGAGTCGTTCAAATGGTGACCCGTAGCAATTTTTGTATATCCGTTTTCGGTGCAAAGTTGCTCAAACCATTGGTAGCGCAGTTCGCGGGCTGCCATTTCGATGGATATTTTGTTTGCTTCAGCGTATTCTTTTGTCTGAAATGCAACAAAATGAGCTTCAATTTGGTATTTTTCAGCCAATGCTTTAACAAATTGCTCATCTTTATCAGATTCTTTGCCACGAAGGGTGAAATTGCAATGGGCTAAGGCAATCTTGTATTTTAGTAGGTGCAGTAAGTACAATAATACCACAGAATCAGCCCCTCCACTAACTGCCACTAAAATGTGATCATTGGTTCTACATAATGAGTTTTCCTGAATGTAATTTTTTAGCCTTTTTAACATGATGCAAATATAGAGCATTTACAAAAAAGCCCCAGAATATTTCTGAGGCTCCCTTTATATTTTGAGAAAAACTTATTGAATGATGACGTTTTGCTTTAGATTCATTTCATTTCCTGTCATTTGAATTACGTAACTGCCTGTTTTTAAGTTGGACATATCAATAGGCATAATTTGTCCGGTTTGTGCTTGCAAGCTTAAAACCTGACTGCCCAGAACATTATATACCGTTATTGAAATCAAGTCATCCTTACCTTTTGGAATTTCAATGGTAAATTGTCCATTGTTCGGGTTCGGGTAAACAGTTATGCCACCTGATAATTCATTCGTGATGCAACCACCATTTTTGTTGCAATCCTCTAATGAGAGCGCAATTCCTTGCCAAACTTCTTCCGGTAAGGTAAACTGATTGTCTTCAGCAGTCCAGGTTGTTAGTGAGGCTGTAGTTCCTGAAATGGTAAGTCCGGTGAATTGATCGTTTTGCGAATTGTTGTTCAAATCGGTTGTAACCAAGCGCATATTAGCTGTAATGGCTTCATTGGCTCCATACCACCAGGTTTCTGGCTGGTCAAATCCTGCTTTATTACGTTTAAAAACCAATATTGAGGAACTATTTTCATCGTTTTGATACAAAGCAGCCAAATTATCATCGAATCCATTTTGGTCGAAGTCCCCAGCAATTAAATTTCCTTTCAATTTTTCCGCCTCAAAACCTGATTGGGCAAACCAAGTATAAGGCCAGTTAAATTTATTTTTGTTGGTTGTCCAAACAAAAGCTTTACAAAATCCATCGGAATAATCATAAAGAGCTGCCAAATCATCTTTAAAACCATCCTGATCGAAGTCACCTGAAACAATTGTTCCCTGAATTCGTGTGGCATCAAAATCTTTACCTATCCACCAAGTTCCAGGCCAGCCAAATTGTTTGTTATCCGATAACCAAACATATACTTTGGTAGCTTTCATATCATAATTGTAAAAGGCCGCAATATCATCTACAAAGCCATCGTTATCAAAATCGCCTGAAACAAGGGTTTGATAGGTCTGATTGGCATCAAAATCGGCTCCGTACCACCAACGTTTAGGAGTAAATTGTCCTTCATTATTGAGCCATACGGTTACACTGGTTTTATCAATTCCTATTTCATAAATTGAAGCTATGTCGTCAATAAAGCCATCGTTATCAAAGTCGCCGGCTACAATTTTAGCATTGAGCGATGATGCCCCTAGAAAATCGAACGAAAGCTGGCAGTAAGCTTCTTGCTCTTGCATTTTACTATTTTCTGACGTCCAAAGGGTCAGAGTTGGAATTTCATCAGCCGTATTAAAAGCGGCAATATCATCCAGCAATCCATCCTGGTCAAAATCACCGGCCACCATATTACCTGTTACTCCATAATAGTTAATTTGTGAATAGGAATTTAATGATAAGGCTACAGTAGCTATAAAAAGAGTTGATTTTAGTAGTGTGCTTTTCATCTTATGTAGTTTTTAAGTGTTAGGTAAAATTAACAATTTCTATTATTTAAAGACCAATAAAGACCAATAATTGTTTAAAATAAACAAAAATTGAACAAGGTTGTATTACTTACGAATTGTAACATGCGAGCACCAAAAAAAGCTAATTGTATAAATACGTAAGTTGTATTTTGGTTAATTTATTATAGATTTGTGCTTTATTTGATTGAATTGTAAGCAAGAAGTTTAACATTAAATTCATTTATTTTGGGAAAGACATTATTCGACAAAGTTTGGGATGCCCATGTGGTAGAGGAAATACCCGGAGGACCGCACGTTTTATATATCGATAAACATTTGGTGCATGAAGTGACCAGTCCGGTAGCTTTTTTAGGTTTAGACAATCGGGGAATTAAAACCTTCCGTCCACAAAATACGGTAGCCACACCTGATCATAACATCCCCACCATTAATCAGGATCAGCCCATTAAAGATAAGCTATCGCGAATGCAAGTGGATAAATTAACAGAAAATACCACCCGCCATGGAATTACTTTATACGGATTGAACCATCCGTATCAGGGAGTGGTGCATGTAATAGGACCTGAATTAGGTATTACCCAACCCGGAATGACCATTGTTTGTGGTGATAGCCATACAGCTACTCATGGTGCTTTTGGAAGCGTGGCTTTTGGAATTGGAACCAGCGAAGTGGAAATGGTTTTGGCCACCCAATGTATTATGCAGCCCAAACCTAAAAAAATGCTTATTAGAGTAAATGGAAAATTAGGTAATGGAGTTACATCCAAGGATTTGATTTTGTATATTATTTCAAAAATATCGGCCAGTGGTGGCACTGGTTATTTTATTGAATATGCCGGCGATGCTTTTACCAGCTTGAGTATGGAAGGCCGCATGACAGTGTGTAACATGAGTATTGAATGTGGAGCACGTGGTGGATTGATTGCTCCCGATGAAACTACTTTTAACTACCTGAAAGGTAAAGAATTTGCCCCAAAAGGAGAGGAATGGAACAAAAAACTGACTTACTGGAAAACATTGTATTCCGATAAAGATGCCACGTTCGATAAAGTATTAACTTTTGATGCAGCCGATATTGAACCCCAAATTACTTATGGAACTAATCCCGGAATGGGAATGGGCATTACTCAAAAAGTTCCAGTACAGGACGATATCACTTATAAAAAAGCATTGGATTACATGAAAGTGCAGGCTGGGAAATCAATTTTAGATACCCCGGTTGATTATGTTTTTGTAGGAAGTTGCACGAATGGACGGATTGAAGACTTGCGGCAGTTTACCGAAGCCGTAAAAGGTAAAAAGAAAGCAGAAAATGTTACCGTGTGGATCGTTCCGGGTTCAAAGCAGGTTGAAAAACAAGCCATTGCCGAAGGGTTAGATAAAGTATTACAATCAGCCGGAATAGCATTACGTCAACCAGGATGCTCCGCATGTTTAGCAATGAACGATGATAAAGTTCCGGAAGGTAAATTGGCAGTGGCAACCTCAAACCGGAATTTTGAAGGACGTCAGGGACCTGGATCCCGAACCATGCTTGCCAGTCCGTTAACAGCTGCTGCGGTGGCTATTGCTGGTAAAATTGTGGATCCTAGAAACTTTATTTAATTATCAATTAACAATGTGTAATTAGTAATTGAAAAATAGAATCGGAAGATAAAGTTTACTATCTAAAGTCTAAATTCTAATATCTAAACTCTAACATCAGAAAAAATGTCTATCGATAAATTTGTAACTATAAAAACATCCTGTGTGCCGCTTGCCATTGAAAATGTGGATACTGATCAGATTATTCCGGCAAGGTTTTTAAAAGCAACAGAGCGTAAGGGATTTGGCGATAATTTGTTTCGCGATTGGCGTTACGATGCTGCCAATAATCCTATTGCATCGTTTCCATTAAATAACCCGAAGTATTCTGGTAAAATCTTAGCCGGAGGTAAAAATTTTGGAAGCGGTTCCAGTCGGGAGCATGCCGCTTGGGCTATTTATGACCATGGATTTAAGGTTGTAGTGTCCAGTTTTTTTGCCGATATTTTTAAAAACAATGCCTTAAATAACGGCTTACTTCCTGTTCAGGTTAGCGAAAAGTTTCTTCAAGAACTTTTTATCGAAATTGAGAAAAATCCTAAAGTTGAAATTGAAGTAAACCTTGAAAAACAGATTATTCAAATAACCTCCACAGGTACTAAAGAAACTTTTGATATCAATCCTTATAAAAAAGAATGTATGTTAAAGGGTTACGACGATATTGATTATTTATTGAATATTAAAGACAAAATTGAAGCCTATGAAAAAAAAGTCAATAATTAGGTAGATTGATATAGTAAGCAACAAAAAATGAAGAGTAAGCTGTTAATTTTTAAAACCAAAATTGCTGAAGCAGATTTGCATCAACAATTCAAACAATATTAGACCAATGAAAATCATTTTACTCGATACTACACTCAGGGATGGTGAACAGACCTCAGGAGTTTCCTATACTGAAGATGAAAAACTCAGTATTGCTAAGATATTGCTCGAAGATTTGAAGGTGGATCGATTGGAAGTTGCTTCGGCAAAAGTATCCGAAGGTGAATTTAAAGCAGTTAAGAAGATTACCGCATGGGCTGAACGGCATGGTTATATTGAAAAGATTGAAGTGTTGGGCTTTGTTGATGGAATGAAATCAATCAATTGGTTGAAAGACACGGGTTGTAAAGTATTAAATTTATTAACAAAAGGTTCGTTGAATCATTGTACCTATCAGTTACGGAAAGAGCCTCAAGAACATTTTAACGATATAAAAGAAGTATTGAAACAGGCTGCCAATGAAGGAATACGGGTTAATATTTATTTGGAAGATTGGAGCAATGGAATGCGGAATTCCAAAGAATATGTTTTTTCAATGATTGATAATCTGAAAGATACATCTATTGATCGGTTTATGTTACCCGATACTTTGGGTATATTAAATCCCGATGAAACTTTTCGATTCATTAAAGAAACTAAGGAAAGATACCCATCATTAAAATTTGATTTTCACGCCCACAACGATTATGATTTAGCAACGGCTAATGTTTATGCAGCCTTAAATGCTGGTATTGATTGCATTCACGGAACCATAAACGGATTGGGTGAAAGAGCAGGAAATGTGCCTCTTTCAAGTGTTATAGCCATTGTAAATGATCATTTTAAATTTAAAATGAATGCAAAAGAGACACGTCTCAATTTTGCCAGCCGGATGGTGGAAATGTATTCCGGAATCCGCATCCCTCAAAACAAACCTTTGATTGGTGAAA
>JAIFNJ010000236.1 GCA_020047835.1 Bacteroidota bacterium | reverse complement strand
TGTAAAAAACCATAGTTCTTTTTGGAAGAGTTGGATTTGAAAATTTGTTTTAAAGAAATAGGTCAAGTATTTGCATTTACTATTTATTGCTCGCTATTATTTTCTGTTTTTAATTAATTGTTTGCTACAATTTTTTAATTTCAACAATTCATTTTAATATTGTTTTATGGGCTAGGCCTTGTTAATAATACGACCTATAATTTATTTGTTTTGAATAAAAATTATAAAAATAGCACTATAGTATTTCTAATTTTATTGTTAGTTGCAATTTCCTGTGTCACGGTTTACGATACCATTAGCAACCGGAATTACGCCCATCAATACAATCCGGGGCTTACTCCATTTCATCCAGAATATGGTATTTTAATGGCATCTGCCACCGATAACCGCCTATTTTTCAGGTTTTTCCCGAATGAGTTTGCCTTTTTAATTGCCGAAGGTGATTCTGTTCCAAAAGCACATATCCGGTTTTTTTTCAGAACTACCCGAAGCTACCAAAGCATTGAAATAGTTGACAGTTTAACTGCTTTTTTTAATTTTAAGGGTAGGCCACGGCCTCAGTTTATGGGATTTGTACCGTTGCAATTCCCTGAGAAAGGAAGATACATTATTGAAGTATTTTTAACTGATTTGAATTCTGGACAAAGCGTTTCACAGGTTTTAGATGTTGATTTTAATCCGGAAGGGAACCAAAATAGTTTCCTTTTTTTGTCGGAACATGCCAATCCAATTTTCTACAATCATTTTTCAGCAAACGATACCTTTAGGGTGCGCAGTGAATTTTTTAATCCGTCAGGAATTCGGGTATCTTATTATCAATCAGATACCACATTGCCAGTCCCACCGGATATTCAAAAGGAAACATACCTTGAACCAATGGCCATCGATACCTCATGGATAATTCCTCATCCCGATACTTGCTTGTTCACTTTTAATAAAAAAGGAGTCTATTTTTTCTCTGATACTATGGGAATTCATGGTAAAACGTACCTTTGTGCCAATGAGTTTTATCCATATCTTAAAACACCGGAAGAATTATTACGGCCTTTAGGTTATTTGTGCACAGAAAAAGAAATGCAGTCCTTTTGGGAACTGGGCTCTCCAAAGTTGGCCGTTGATTCTTTTTGGTTAGCTGCGGCTAATGATGTGGATAAAGCACGGGAGTTGATTCGCGTGTATTATCATAGGGTTCAATTAGCCAACTATTACTTTACCGATTTTAAAGAAGGATGGCTAACTGACCGGGGAATGATTTATATTATTTTTGGAGCTCCCGGTCAAGTACGAAAAACCGATGATGGCGAATTTTGGAACTATGGCCGTGATTCAAAAGATGGTTTGGAATTTTATTTTTATAACGAATATCACCCTTTATTTGGAAAGACCAGTTATTTGGAGCGTTCCGATTTGAACACCCGATTGTGGTTTAATGCAATAACCACCTGGCGCGAAGGAAGGGTTTTTTCACTAAATCAGTAAGAACTATGTACCACAAAACCGAAAGGAATACCGATGATTTAATTTTTGGAATAAGGGCAGTAATTGAAGCAATCCGTTCCGGAAAAGACATTGATAAGGTGTTAATTAAACGCGGATTAAAAGGCGATTTAATTAAAGAACTTTTTGATGAAATGCATCAAAATAACATACCTTTTCAGGAAGTTCCGGATGAAAAACTCAATCGGGTTTCGCTTAAAAATCATCAGGGTGTAATTGCCTTAATATCGCCCATCGGCTTTTCGGTGATTGAAGAGGTAATAGCCAGTATTTTTGAAAAAGGGGAAGAGCCTTTTTTATTAGCTATTGACGAAGTTACCGATGTGCGTAACTTTGGTGCTATTGTACGCACCGCTGAATGTGCCGGTGTTCATGCCATTGTTATTCCTGAAAAAGGTTCGGCCCGCATCGGACCCGATGCAATTAAAACATCGGCCGGAGCATTATATAAGTTACCTATTTGTAGGGTATCAAGCTTAAAAAAGACGTTACAGTACATGCAGCAATGCGGAATTGCCGTGGCCGGAGCCACTGAAAAAGCCAGTGATTCCTATTTTACCCAAAATTTTAAACAACCCGTTTGCATTGTAATGGGTTCTGAAGATACCGGATTGAGCAATGATGTAATAAGGGTTTGCGATACCCTTATAAAAATTCCGGTAATGGGACAGATTCAATCGTTAAATGTTTCTGTGGCGGCCTCAGTACTTCTATACGAAGCAGTAAGGCAGCGCTTGAATGATTGATTTGTACTTTTTATTTTAAAAATTTGACAAATACATACCAAGCTTTCAGTAGGTTCAATAAGCTATTAAAAATCTAAAAAGTGAGCCTTTGGCTTAAAAAATACCGGATACTATTATTGCTCATTCCCTTACTGGGATTGACAGTTCCTCTGCATGCCCAATTCTATAACGGGCATCAGATGACTTTTGGAAAAAGCAGAGTTCAATACAATGATTTTTATTGGCAGTATTACCGATTTCCAAAGTTTGACACCTATTTTTATGTTAACGGTAGTAAGTTGGCTGAATTTGTTTCTCAGATAGCTACCGAAGAGCTAAATTACATTGAATATTCACTGGAGGAAATATTGCAACGCCGCATCATTTTTATTGTATATAATAAGCAAAGTGAGTTCCGGCAAAGCAATATTGGACTGGTAACAGGAGCCGATGAGTCAAATATTGGTGGTGTTACCCGAATTGTTGACAATAAGGTTTTTGTTTATTTTGATGGCGATCATGCCAAACTTCGTCGCCAGATACGAGCCTCCATAGCTGAAGTGCTGATTAATGAAATGCTTTATGGTGGTAGTTTTCGCGATAGGGTTTCGTCATCCACTATGTTGAACTTACCCGAATGGTTTACCCCTGGTTTAATATCCTACATTGCTTACGATTTGGACTTTGAAACGGAGAGCAAAATTAAAAATGCAATACTCCAAGGAAAAGTTCAAAAGATTCATCGGTTACACGGAAATGATGCAAAAATTGCGGGACATGCTTTTTGGCGCTATTTAGCTGAAACATATGGCGAATCCATTGTTTCGCAAATTGTTTACATGACGCGCATCAGCAAAAGTGTGGAAACGGGATTTTTATATGTATTGGGAATGCCCATGAAAGATGTGCTTAACGATTGGTTTTATTACCATCAAGCACGGTACACTGATGAGTTGAAAGAACGGGAGTTAAAACCTGAAAACCAAAAACCAATAGTAAAACGGACAAAAAAGAACAAAATCTATAACCAGATTAAAATGTCGCCCGATGGTAAATATATTTCCTTTGTTACCAATCAGGATGGACAATACAGCATTTATATTTACGATACGCAAACGGCTAAAACCAAACGGCTAATCAAGCGGGAAAATAAATTGGAGCAGATTCCTGATTATTCCTACCCAATTTTATGCTGGCATCCAACCAGTAAGCTTTTAACTTACATTTATGAGCGAAAAGGTCACTTGTGGATGCAATATTATGATTTGGAAACTAAGGATAAAACTACCCGTGAAGTGTTTACGGTGGATAAAATTCTCGATTACAGTTTCTCTGAGAACGGACAGGAAATAGTTTTTTCAGCGGTTGATAATGGGTACACCGATATTTTCGTCTTTTCAATAGTTGCCAGCACTTTTAATCGCATTACCAATGATGTAGCTGATGATTTAAATCCTCGGTTTATAAGCCATTCGAAAGAAATAATATTTTCATCGAACCGAAAAACAACCCAGCTCAACTATGAAAAGAATCAATTGCCAGAAATACAAAATAACTATGATTTGTTTGTTTATGATTACGAAAAGAAAGCCGATGAATTAACTCAATTATCCAGTACATACCGGATTGACGAATTGCAGCCCATGGAATTTAAACCCGATCAGTATTTTTATTTAACCAATAAGAATGGAATTTTTAACCAAGGACTCGCTTTATTTGACAGTACCATTAGTTTTATTGATACCTCCATTCATTATCAGACTTATACTAAAATGTTTCCTATTACCAATAGGCAATTTAGTATTACAGGATTCGATTATAATAAACAAGGCCGAAGCTTTAGCGAAACCTTTAAAGGCTTAAAAAAATATCGCATATTTACCCATGAACTCGACTCAAAGCCGGCGCCTATTGGTGATGCTATGGTTGATACCTGGTTTCGGGACTATGTGGAGGAAAAATCACAGCTCGATAGCATTCGGCGGGCTGAAGTCCCTAATTATGAGCCAGATTCTATTGCCCTTGCCGCAACAATGGATATTTTAAACGATACCTTAATTGATGTGAATAATTACGTTTTTGAGATAGAAAAACGTGAGTTTAAAGTAGATGATACCCAAGAAGAACAAGGTTTTAAATTACCCTTGCAACTGGTTTATTTTACTAATTTCTATTCCAACTTATTGGTTACCCAAGTCGATTTTGGTTTTATGAATCAGAGTTATCAAGTATTTACCGGCAGTGCTTTTTATTACAATCCGGGCTTTAATGTGCTTACAAAAGTGGGAGCCATTGACTTGTTCGAGGATTATAAAATTACTGGGGGTATCCGTTTTTCCCTTGATTTTGAGTCAAATGAATACTTATTGAGTGTTGAAAACCTAAAATATCGCCTTGATAAACAGTATATTTATCATCGCCAGGTTTTTGAATCATCAAATGGTTTTGAATACTCAAAAATATTTACCAATGAATTAGTATCTGTATTTAAATACCCTATCAGTCAGATTTTAGCTGTTAAAGGAACGGTTTCAGGACGTTTGGATGAGCAAGTATTTAAGTCATCGGATTTGAATTCACTGGTTAAACCTGCAGAAATTAAGTTCTGGGGAGGACTGAAAGGTGAAGTAATTCTTGATAATACGCGAAGTTTAGGTCTTAATTTGTACGATGGAACCCGGCTGAAATTTTTTGGCGAATATTACAATCAGGTCGGTCAACAAACCAATTCGCATTTTTTTGTAGTTGGAGCCGATGTAAGAAATTATTTGCCCATACACCGCGATTTTATTTTTGCCAGCCGGCTGGCATGGAGTTCTTCGTTTGGAAATTCATTACTTATGTATTATTTAGGAGGGGTAGATAATTGGATGAATTTTTCGGAAAACAACCCTACGTTTGATTATTCCACAAACATAAACAGAGATAAGAATTGGGTATATCAGGCGGTAGCGACAAATATGCGAGGTTTTATTCAAAATGTGCGCAATGGAAATTCTTTTGCTGTGGCCAATTTTGAATTGCGATGGCCCATTATTCGATATATATTCAACCGCCCTATCAGCAGCGATTTTTTTAATAATTTTATGGTTATGGGGTTTACCGATGTTGGCTCTGCCTGGGAAGGATGGAACCCGGTAACGGCAAACAATGCCTACGACTATCGAATAATAGACAGACCCCCAATAACAGTAAAAATCGATCGGAAGCATTCACCCTTTGTAGCTGGAGTTGGTTTTGGTTTACGCTCCCGTTTTTTGGGCTACTATATCCGAACCGATTGGGCTTGGGGAATTGATGGTGGTAGGGTTTTACCCCGGATTTTTTACCTGTCGTTATGTACCGATTTCTAAAAAAAGAATTGCAACTTTTTAAAAAGCAAAAGTTGAGCTCTAACAATTTAAACATAAGTCATGAACCTTCAGGAAACTATCAAGAAATTAACTCATGAAAATCTTCAGGAAATAATAGCCATCCGTAGGCACATTCATGCAAATCCCGAACTTTCGTTTCAGGAAAACG
>JAIFNJ010000165.1 GCA_020047835.1 Bacteroidota bacterium | reverse complement strand
GTGCTTACCAAAATGGTGATGCCCTTTTGCTGCAACCTTTTCAGCATCTGCCAGAACTCCATCCGCGAAACGGCATCCACGCCAGTGGTGGGTTCATCCAGAATCAGGATTTTCGGTTTGTGAATCAAGGCACACGAAAGGGCCAGTTTCTGCTTCATTCCACCCGAAAGCCTTCCGGCCAAGCGCTTTTTAAAAGGTTCAATCTGCTTATATATGTCAGCAATCAGATCATAGTTTTCCTCAAGGGTGGTATTGAATACAGTGGCAAAGAAGTTTAGGTTTTCCTCGACACTCAAATCCTGATACAGACTGAACCGGCCGGGCATGTATCCAATCATTTCCCTTATTTTTTTGTAATCCAAAACCGGATCCAGCCCATCGAGGGAAGCCGTTCCCGAATCGGCAATCAATAGCGTAGTGAGAATCCGGAATAGTGTGGTCTTGCCGGCTCCATCGGGGCCAATCAGTCCAAACAATTCATTGGCTTTCACCTCCAATGAAATGGACTGGAGGGCTTCTACTTCGCTGTATTTTTTCGAAAGGTTCTGAATGTTTATCATGGAAAATAATTTAGAAAATGACTTCGCCCGGCATCCCTATTTTAATGGTTCCGTTGTTGGGAACTTCAATTTTAACCGCATAAACCATATTTACACGCTCCTCCTTGGTTTGGATAATTTTAGGGGTAAACTCGGCTTGCGATGAAATCCAGGTTACCGTACCTTCAAAATCGATATATTCTTTTTTCCCTTTGTCAATCCTTACTTTGCATGTTTTGCCTTTGATAACTTGATGCAATTGTCCTCCAGAAACATAGGCACGCAAGATGATTTTATCAAGGTTAGCAATTTTATAAAGAGGCTTTCCGGCAGCGGTCATTTCACCCGGTTCGGCAAACTTTTCAAGTACTGTTCCCGTTATCGGGTTTTCGATACGGCATTTTGAAAGTTGTTCATCCAATAGCAATTTTTTGGAATCAATTACTTGCAACTCTTTGGATAAGGCTATTTTTTGTGATTCACTGGCCTCAACCTGTTTATTTAATACCATGATTGCTCCATTTGCATCATCCAATTGTTTTTGCGTGGCAGAACCTGTTTTAATAAGGGTTGAAATTCGTTCATAATCAATGGTAAGATTCGTTTTTTGTTGTTTGAACACTTCCATTTGCGATTCAATACTTTTCATATTGGCCCATACCTTTTGTTTTTGCGCCTCAATTTCAATTAATTGAAGCGAAGGCATCATGGTATCAACCACACCAACTACCTGGTTTTTTTCAATTACGGTACCTTCCTCCAAAGTAAACCAAAGTAATTTGCCACTCATTTCCGATGATACCAGCGTTTCGTCGGCCTCAAAGTTTCCAAAGGCATCTGCTTCTTGAACATTGTTGTTGCAGCTAGCAAGGCTGATGGCGGCGATTAGTAATATTATATTTCTCATTCTATTAAGTTTTAAGTATGTTTTAATATTTTCTTTAACTTCTAATTTCTGGTCTCTAGTTTCTTCCCGATAGCTATCGGGACTGGTTTCTCGTTTCTATAGTCTAATCTCTATCATCTAATCTCTAAAACAAGGGTGCCCCTTTAATCATTAATTCGTCAATTTGTGATTGTATCAACTGAATTTGCCTCGATTCTAAATTAATACGGGCTTGTTTTTCCGCATTCAGGTCGCGCAGGTAATCGGCCGAAGTTTTGGTGCCATTTTTCATTTGCTCAGCGGACCGATTGCTAATTCTCGATTGGAGTTCAATAATGTCTTTGTCTTTTACAATAAGCCGTTCTAACTTTTGCTTGCGCAGCTCCGCTTCGCTCAATGAAATAATTAGGTTTTTATCAAACGCTTTTCTATTATCTTCAATAAGGAGTTTTTGTACCGAAAGTTGTTGTTTCTCACGATTGGTCTGTTTCCAGTCCCAGATATTCCATTGAAATTGCGCTCCAACCATATAATAACCATGAATGGTATTGTTAAAAAAATCATAACCGGGTTTGCCATAACCGGCATTAGCAAAAGCGGCCAACGTGGGCATGCGTTTTTTCTGTGTCAAATTAATGGAGGCATCCAGCAAATGCGATTGGTTCAAGAATAGCTGGTGTTCCGGTCGGAAAATTGGGGTATTATTTCCGTTACCAATTTGAGGAGGTAAAAGCTCACTGTTTTCATCGATTGGGAAACAGGATAGTATTTCCAAAGCCTTTAATACCTGTGTTTTGGCCGATTTTATTTCAATCAATTGTTGTTCGAGCCGCAACATTTCAGCACTTAAATTATCCAGTTCCGATTCCAAAACCATGCCCTGATTTACGGCAGCGGTCATCATTTTTTTCTTCTCAATAATGGTTTCGTGCGTGAGTTGCAGTATGCCTGTGTTTTCTTGCAACAGCAAGCAATTAAAATAAAGCTGATTGATTTGTTCTTTTAAACCATAAATATCAACTTCCACTTTTTGAATGTTTACCAACGAATTTTGCTCGTTTACTTTTTGAGCCGCTTTTATATTTCCACCATCATAAATCAGTTGGTTTATTTCAATATTGGCCGAATATTGTTCTTTAGGCATTGTGGGAAAATCCATGCCGGGAACACTGATTTTAATTTCAACTACCTCCGATTGATAAGTGGCTTTAACTTTAAAATTCAACGTGGGCAAGTAGTTTGATGTTAAATTGTCTTGTTTCAGCTGGTTTATTTGTTCAAACTTCGCTTTTTGGTCGGCCAATGGGAACTTAACCTCAGCACTGTCGTGACACATTTTAAGGCTAACCGTATTTTGAGAGAACACAGTTGTATTAAGAGCTATAAGCAAAACAATAGCAGTGATCCTACCTGCTTTTCTTACTTTGAAAATATGTCTTATTATGTATTTCATAATATTCTTTTTTACAAATTATATTTTTCTCATATCTAAATTCGAATATCCAACTTCATTTTTCCTTCTGCCAACTGTTCAATATTGCGTTGCATGTTACTTTGTCGTTTCATTGCAACTTATTTGGATGCACCGCTTACGGTGTTTATCTATTATCCCGGGGCGGTGCCCCGGGCTTTGTTCTCGAGCCCATTCAGGGCTTCCCAGCTTCTAACTTCTAACTTCCAACTTCTTATATCCTTCCAGCGCAAATAGTACAAACTTCACAATGCTTGTCTTTCGGGAAATAATATATTCCTTGTAGGCTTTTTTATCTCCATTAAATACAATACGCTCCAAAATGGGTCTGGCGGCAATAGGGAAAATAACCATTGAAAGGGTATTAATTACAAAATCGCGGGGATCAATATGATATCCTTCTGCTTTTAGTTGATTTTCCAAAGGAGCAAAGAATTTTTGAGGGTCAATTTTGGCAGCAGCAAATGCTTCAAAAATAGCTTCAGGATTTCGGGTTACTTCGTTTAATATGAAATTGGGTAAAAAGGGGTTTTTTAACAAAATATCGATGTACAAATCCACAAATCCAGTAACTTTATTTTCAATGCTGACCCCTTCTTCCATTAAATTGCCAAGCTTGTCGCCGATTCTATGTATGAGTTTTGAGAATATAAATGCGAACAGTTTTTCCTTGGTTCTGAAATAGTAATGCAAGAGTGATTTGTTGATGCCGGCCTTATCCGCAATTTCCTGCATCCGTGCACCGTTCATGCCTTTTTCAATGAATACTTCGCGTGCGGCTTCGGCAATTTTTTCTTCAGTAAGTAATTCTTTTTCTATCATAATCAATCATTTGGTTTTAATTAAATAGTTTAACCATTTGGTCAACAAAAGTAATGCTAATTTTTTATTGGCCAAATAATTTAACTAAAAAGTTTGACTAAATGGTTAAAAATATTTTTTAGGATTTAAATTTAAAAGAAGGATTCTGTACTATTTCTTGAGATCAAAATAGCCAACAATTTCAATAAGTGAATCGGCTTGGTCTTTTAATGCAGCGGAAGATGCATCCAATTCTTCAGCAGCTGCCGCATTGGAACTGGTTATTTCCGAGTTTTTATTTACCAGGTCTAACTGTTCGTGTGCATTTTCTGAAATCTGTTTAAGGCTGGTAGCAATTTCCAATACCATTTGAATAATCTCTTTTATTTTGTTTCCGGCATCTAAAGCTATTTTAACCCCATCTTCTACTTGTTTTAAACTGTTTTTAGTTACTTCATTAATAATGTTTGACGAATTGGAAGTAATTTCCGAAAGCTTTTGTACTTCACTGGCAACCACGGCAAATCCTTTGCCATGTTCACCGGCTCTGGCGGCTTCAATGGCCGCATTCAGCGATAGAATTTTAGTCTGGAACGCAATGGTATTAATGGTTTGAACTTCTTGATGTATTTTTCTGGAACTTTCTGCTATATTGGAAATTGATTGAATGGTATTATTCATTCCTTGCTCAGCAAAGCCGGCATTGGTTTGCGTTTTCTTTATAAAATCAGAAACCCGCATTATATTCTGTGTAGTTTTTTCAACGGAATCCGATAATTCCTGAAACTGAATAATCTGATTTTGAGCCCCAACCGAAATGGACGAGGAGGTAGTAGCCATTTCATTGGTTGCATTATTCAATTCAAGCGATGTTTGGGTTACACCTTGTAGCACTTTATTTAACGAATTAACCATTTCGTTTATATAGTTGCCTAATTTTTCCAATTCATCATTGGTATGAATTTTAACCCGGTCGTTTAAATTCCCTTCTGATACGCTTTTGCTTACAGAAATAATCTGACCAACGGCATTTGATATTTTACGAACTATGATAATACCCAGAATAATAGAAATTGTCATTACCAATATCCCCAATAAAATATTTTGAATAATGGCACTTGAAACTTCATTTTGAATGGTGGTCATATCTGATTCCACTAAAAACAACCCTCTTAAATTCTGGTGAATCATTCCGCTTTTTGCTTCTACTTTTTCATGACATTCCATACAACCTTTGCTCTCATCCATATAAACAGGGCGCATCAAACTCAACGTTTTATTATCCTTATCGAATGAAATAATTTCATCAATATTTTCCCTTTCAAAACGGGTAATGAACTCACTATCCTTAGCCAGCGCTTTGTGCTTATCGTTTAATGGATCGGGCGATGCGATGCGGAACGTGTAGTTTTGCGCTGTGGCATTAACTTTTGAGGTAACGCCTTTCAATATTTCTTCTTTGTCTAAATCAATTACAGAATTACCTTCCTCGTGATTTTTTACAAATTCAACAATATTAAGGGTTAAAATAGCATTGCTCTTATCGGTAAGTCCTTGAATACCTTGATTATAAATTTTTACTGAAGATAGGATTACTGCAATTGTGGTGCAAATAACTACGGGCAGTACTACCAATAGTAAAAGTTTATTTCTTAGTGACATAGGGCAATGGTTTAAATGTAAAAATCCTAATTATTAAGACAAGCCTCGGTTTAATAACCGAAAAATTGATTAGTATAATAAATAGTCTCAGGTTAAAATCAGATGCTGAAATTGTTACTTTCCAATGAGTTCAAATTTAAATAATATGATCATATTACTCGAACCAAGAATTATGAATTTTATCATTGTTTTTTTTATAACAACTGGTTCTTTTTTAAATAAAAATACATAATTAATTTTAAAAATAGTAGCTGTTATTAAAAACTAACATGCAATGGATTGATTTGCCATTTCAAATCGTTCAATTTAAGTTATATTCAATAGAAGATTTTTATATATTTGAAACAACTTAATAAATGAGATTTTCAATAACAACCAAGTGATGCTTAAGAATAAACTATAAATAA
>JAIFNJ010000228.1 GCA_020047835.1 Bacteroidota bacterium | reverse complement strand
CTAGAGTACTGATTATATCCTCAACCCTGAATATAACCCAGCCAAAGACAACTACTAGGAATGTGAACGCTACTGAAATTGGGGTATATAGTTTATTCAACAGTTTCAATAAAAAAATACGATCGAGCACTAAAAAAATGCCGTGGTAAAGACCCCAGATTATAAAATTCCATGAAGCACCATGCCAAAGCCCTGAAAAGAAAAACACCAGAATGAGATTGAAATAGAGCCTTGTTCTACTGTCAACCCGATTGCCGCCTAATGGTATGTAGAGATAATTCCGCATCCAATTGCCTAATGTAATGTGCCAACGACGCCAAAATTCAGTAATGCTTTTTGAAATGTAAGGTGAATTAAAATTTTCAGGGAATTTGAATCCCAGCATTTGACCCAAACCCAATGCCATATCTGAATAACCAGAAAAATCAAAATATATTTGAAAGGTATAGGCTAATATGGCCAACCAAGCTTCGGTAGAGTTGATTGACATTAAATTGCCATTAAAAATGGAATCGGCATAACCACTTAATACATTGGCAATCAATACCTTTTTTGATAGTCCAAGAATAAAGCGGACAGCTCCTCTGAAAAGTTTATCCATGTTGTGATCACGAAATTCTATCTGGTCAGCTATTTCATGGAACCGCACAATAGGTCCTGCAATTAATTTTGGAAACAAGATAATATATAGCTGATAGTCCCAGAAGTTTTGCAAGGGCTTGTGTACCCTCCGGTAAACATCAACCACATAAGTAATGGTTTCGAAGGTATAGAATGAAATTCCAATGGGTAATATCAGTTTAGTCCAATGAAAAGTTGAATTGCCAAATATCGAAAGCAATGAATTTACATTTTCGATAAAGAAGTTGGAATATTTAAAGTAAAAAAGCAACCCGAAATTAATGGAAACTGATAATGTAAGCATCAATTGTCGATGAAGTTGTTTTTTTGTATTCCACATCCACCTTACCAAATGGAAATCAATAAAAGTGGTTCCAAGTATTACAAAAATAAACTTGGGGGCTCCCCAGCTATAAAAGAAGATGCTAAAAAATAAGATTACAAGGTTTTTGTATTTTTCAGGGACAATGTAATAGATAATTAAAAATGCCGGTAGGAAGTAAAGCAAAAAAACAATGCTGCTAAAAACCATTTGTTTGATTTTCGATTTAATAATTGCCAAAAATAAGAAAAATGCAAGAGCTGCAATATTTTGGAAGTTTATTTTTAAGAATTCAAGATTAATAGAGCATCTGTTTGTTAAGCAATAATCCAATTCGTACAGATAGTTATTCATAGGCTTTTTGTAAAGATCCTTTAAGTATATTTGCTTGAAAATTAAACCCAATAGTAATGTCCAAAACAACCTGGAAACCCGGAACCATGATATACCCATTACCAGCCGTTATGGTAAGCTGCGGTGCAAGTGTGGAAGATTATAACATTATTACCATTTCGTGGACAGGTACCATTTGTTCCGATCCGCCCATGTGCTATATTTCGGTGCGTAAAAACCGTCATTCGCACGCCATTATAAAAAGGACCGGCGAATTTGTTATAAATCTTACTACTCAAGAACTGGCTAAAGCCACCGATTGGTGCGGGGTGAAGTCGGGGGGTAAATACAACAAGTTTAAAGAAATGAACTTGACCCCCATTCCCGCACAATTGGTAAAAGCACCAATGATAAAGGAATCGCCCATCAATATTGAATGCCGGGTTACGGAAATCAAAGAGTTGGGTTCGCATGACATGTTTTTAGCAGAGGTATTGGCTGTTCATGCCGACGACCAATATTTAAACCCTGAAACGGGTGCATTTGATTTATCAAAAGCCAATCCAATTGCTTATTGCCACGGACAATACTTTGCTTTAGGAAAGCCATTGGGTAAATTTGGTTGGAGTGTTGAAAAGTTAAAAACCAAATTTTAGGTTTATTTAGCGAATTTCAAAATGCTAGTGTATATTGATTAGTTTGGGATAGACTTTTCATTAGATCAATGTTTTCCTATGGGTTTATCATGTCAAAATGTTTGATTATAGAAATAATCTTATGTTCAGGTACATTTAATTATCACAATGAAAATAAATTTTTGAAATAAATTTTTTAATTATAAGAAAATGCTTGTATTTGTAAAGATTTATATTGTTAAAGTATTAAAAGGCTTATAATTTTAGTAATGAAATATTTTAAACAGATTGATGGACTTAGGGCAATAGCAATTATCGGTGTAATGATCGCCCATTGGTATCAGAGCTCCATTAATATTGCGATAATTAAAAATATTCCTTACGGAACCGGAGTTACTCTTTTTTTTGTATTAAGTGGCTTTCTCATTACATCCATTATTATTGATTTTAAAGAAAAAAATATACTTGCGAATAAATCTCAATTTTCATCTATCAAATCATTTTACATACGAAGATCTTTAAGAATATTTCCAATTTATTATTTGACTCTTATTTTTCTTTTAATAATTGGGTTTGCCAATACAAAGGAATTATTTCCTTGGCTTTCTACTTTTACTACCAATGTTTATATGACCATTAACTCTAAATATATTGGGTCATATAATCATTTTTGGTCACTCGCAGTGGAAGAACAGTTTTATCTTTTATGGATATTTATTGTTGTTTTTACACCTACAAAACATATTAAAAAAGCTATTATCATGCTTATAGTATTATCAGTTATATTTTTAGTTTATTTCATGCTTTATACAAAATACTGGCTGGCGAATTCTTTAGTAATATGTCAAATGCACTCATTAGGGGCAGGTGCTTTAATCGCTTATTATTTAAAATATAAAAATGAATTTTTTGAAAATCTAAGTTTACCTTGGATAAAAAGAGTGACACTTATATTAGTTATAATTTTCTTTTTTTTATTTGTATTAAGAAGACCATATAGCCTATTTGAAATTGTGAGTCGATTTAAAGATCCTGCAATTACTGTCATATACTTTTTAGTAGTATTAATAGCAGTTAAAGATGGTTTTAATGGTATAATTAAATTTATTCTCGAAAACAAAATTATGGTATACATTGGAAAAATTAGTTATGGGCTTTATGTTTATCATTTGTTTATGGGTCCATTATATTTTAATTTTTTAAATAGATATATACATTTTCAGTTTTCTGCATTCGGATATTTTATTGTTTTTTTTATCATAAATATGTTAATAGCCAGTTTATCTTGGTATTTGATTGAGCGACCTGCTATAGGATTAAAAAAATATTTTAAGTATTAAACATTTTTAAGCTTTTAAATTTACCATAGAACCGTAATGTGAAAGTATTTAGCCTGATACCCAAATGAATAAATATGCTAACACCAACTCACACCCATAATTTTGAACAGCGAACTAAATATGTAGTTTTTATTACCGCTATTACCATGGTGATTGAGGTGGTATTTGGATTAACTACTAATTCCATGGCACTATTGGCCGATGGTATTCACATGGGTTCGCATGTGTTGGCTATTGGTTTGAGTTGGATTGCTTACATTATGGTTCGAAAGGTTTCGCGAAACGATAACTATAAGGGCAATTCAAGTAAAATACTTTCCTTGTCAGGCTATAGCAGTGGGTTACTATTGCTTATTTTTGCTTTTGTCATTCTCTACGAGGCTGTTCAACGAGTAGTTAATCCTGAAATAATCCAGTACAAAGAAGCCATTCTGGTTGCCATTATTGGTTTGGCGGTTAATATAGCCTGTGCGTTGCTGTTAAAGCACGATCATGAACATTCGGATAATAATATTAAAGCGGCATACCTTCATGTGATTGCCGACGCACTTACCAGCGTTACAGCTATTCTTGGTTTAACCGCTGCCATGGTATGGGATATAATATGGCTCGATGCCTTAGGGGCTATTTTAAGCTCTTTTGTGATAATCCGCTGGTCCATAGGTTTATTAAAAAATTCGGGAAAGGTATTATTAGATTTGTAGTTTATTTATACCTGTTTAGCAAATAATTGCTAATTTTTTTAATGAGAGCAAACTTTATTTTATATGATTAAAAACAAAGTTGTAACGGTTGTATTACCAGCCTACAACGCCTCAAAAACCCTTCAGGCAACTTACGATGAAATTCCTTTCGAAATTGTGGATAATGTGATTTTGGTTGACGATTGCAGTAAGGATAGTACCTATGACTTAGCAAATAAGTTGAAGATTAATTACGTGTTAAAACACAATCACAACAAAGGGTATGGTGGCAACCAGAAAACCTGTTACGATAAAGCAATGGAAATTAATAGCGACATCATCATTATGTTGCACCCCGATTATCAATATACCCCAAAATTGATTCATTCCATGGCGTACCTCATTGCCAATGATGTGTATGATGTGGTGTTTGGGTCACGTATTTTGGGCAAAGGAGCGTTAAAAGGAGGGATGCCGGTTTATAAATATTTTGCAAACCGGTTGCTTACTTTTTCGCAAAACGTATTGATGAATCAGAAGCTGTCGGAATATCATACCGGTTACAGGGCTTATTCCCGAAATGTTTTGGCTTCGATTAATTATAATAATAACTCCGATGATTTTATTTTTGATAATGAATTGGCCGCCCAGATTTTTTATAAAGGGTTTGAAATTGCAGAAATTACCTGTCCCACAAAATACTTTGATGAGGCTTCATCCATCAATTTTTCGAGAAGTGTAAAATATGGATTGGGTGTTTTGCGGGTTTCTTTTAGCTATTTTCTTCAAAAAACTGGAGTTTTCAAGGTTAAGCTTTTTACAAATAGTTAGCGAGTTTTGAGTGGGTATTGGCTAAACCATGTTCATAGATTTAATTCACGTATATTTGTCTATGAATTCATCAATTATCTTTAGATCATCATGTCATTTAATTCATTAGGATTATCACCCAGCATTTTAAAAGCGTTATCCAATCAAAAGTATATAACGCCTTATCCCATTCAAAAAGAGGCTATACCGGCCATTTTAAATGGAAAAGATGTGTTAGGAATTGCCCCAACAGGGTCCGGCAAAACAGCGGGTTATGTATTGCCTATTTTGATGAATATTCCAAAAGTCATTTCTTTAAAAAACAGGCATATTAATGTTTTGGTATTGGTTCCCACAAGGGAACTGGCTATTCAAGTACGAGAGGTTTTTGAACAGTTTTTATCGGAACTGCCCGATTCCATTAAGACATTAGCGGTCTTTGGCGGTGTTTCCATTAACCCTCAAATGATGTCGTTGCAAGGGACCCGTATTTTGGTGGCTACCCCTGGACGATTGCTGGAATTGGTGGAAGCAAATGCAGTGCATCTTTCCAATATTGAAACGTTGGTTTTGGACGAAGCGGATAAAATGCTCAATCTGGGTTTTAAGGAGGAAATGAACCGTATTTTTGCTTTGTTGCCGCAAAAACGTCAAAACCTGCTGTTTTCTGCCACATTGAATGATAATGTGAACCTGATTAACCAATTGGTTTTGCATGATCCTTTGGTTATTAAGTTAGTTCCCGAAGGTAATTTCATCGATTTAATTTCGCAACAAGCTTATTTTGTAGAAGATGAGAAAAAAGGACCGCTACTTCGATATCTGATTAAGCACCAAAATTTGCAGCAGGTTTTGGTATTTACATCTTCCGTGTATCAAGCCGATTTGGTAGCCGAAAAATTACGTAGGAATGGCATCGACGCCTCATCGATACATAGCAAAAAGAGCCAAGGAGCTAGGACCGAGGCATTGCGCAAATTCAAATCGGGCGAAGTCCGGGTTTTGGTGGCTACCGATTTAATTTCCAGA
>JAIFNJ010000154.1 GCA_020047835.1 Bacteroidota bacterium | reverse complement strand
CCTCGCCTTCCATCTCTTTTGAACTGGTTGAAGAAGTATTACCAAAACCGCCAAATATTACCGACAGAAAAGAACGGTTCATAGCTTCACACATGATGATGGATAGAATGGCACCGGAACTACCAACCAGTGCCCCGGTAACTATCAACAAATCGTTGCCCAACATAAAACCTGCGGCTGCTGCGGCCCAACCGGAATAGGAATTCAACATCGACACCACCACCGGCATATCGGCTCCACCAATAGCCATTACAAGCATAACGCCAATGAATGCCGCAATAGCTGTCATAATATAAAGTGATACCAACCCATCGGTTCCAGGAGCCATTCCAAAATGTATTCCTAAACCAATTGAAATTACAACTAGAACTATGTTCACCAAATGCCGCCCTTTATATGCCAAAGGTTTGCTCATAATTTTACCTTCCAATTTTCCCCAGGCAATAATGGAACCAGTGAAGGTTACCGCTCCAATGAACACTCCAATAAACACTTCAACCAAATGAATGGTGTGCTCCGAACCCAAAAGCTCGTTGGTATGAGGATCGAGATAGGAACCAAAACCAACCAGTACGGCAGCTAAACCAACAAAACTATGCAGAATGGCCACCAATTGTGGCATCGAGGTCATTTCAACTTTACGGGCTACCAACATCCCTATTAAAGAAGCAATGGCGATGGCAACTATAATATATATATGTCCTGAAACACCACTGCCAAGCAACGTGGAAATAATGGCAATGAACATACCTATTATGCCATAGATTACGCCCCGCTTAGCCGATTCTTGAGAGGCTAACCCCCCCAAACTCAAAATAAAAAGAATACTGGCCAAGATGTAGGCCGCTGTTTGTAATCCCGTCGATATCATGAAATTATTTTCTAAACATTTTTAACATCCGATAGGTAACCCAAAAGCCACCCACTATATTGATACTTGCAACCAAAACGGCAATGAATGCCAGAATTGTCATTGGATTTGAGATATCGGTTTGTATCTGCAATAAACCACCAATGATGATGATACCACTAATAGCATTGGTAACCGACATTAGCGGGGTGTGCAAAGAATGCGAAACATTCCATATTACCTGCCAACCCACAAAAACAGCCAATACAAAAACCGTAAAGTGCCCTAAAAATGCAGAAGGTGCTACTTGACCCAATCCCAATAAGGAAAGTCCAATAATAGCAAGTCCAAAAACGGTTGAACGGGCCTGTTTTTTTGCCAATTGAATGGAAGCTTCTTTTTTAGTTTCAGCCGATTCTTTTGGTTTTGTTTCTTTTTTTGCAGCCCTTACCGGTAGCGGTTCCGGTGGCCAATTGATGGTGCCGTTATAAGTAACCATGGCCCGTTTCACCACATCATCGGTCATGTCAATTTTAAAATTTTCAGCTTTTCCCATATCGTCAAGCAGATGGCAAAGGTTATTTCCATAAAGCTGACTGGCTTGGGTAGGTAATTGGTTCAATTTACCAACAATGGTTACTCCATTTTGCGTGGTATAAATTTCATTGGGTTTTGTTAACATACAATTTCCACCACTGGATGCTGCCAAATCGACAATGACCGATCCTGGTTTCATGGCTTCCACATGATAGTCGAAAAGTAGTTTTGGGGCTTCGCGTCCAGGAATTTGGGCGGTGGTAATTATTATGTCCACCTCTTTTGCCTGTTCTTTAAAAAGCTTCATTTCAGCTTCAATAAAAGCTGGGCTCATGGTTTTTGAATATCCTGAATCAGTAGCTCCGTCTTCATCTAAATTGATTGTCAGGAATTGCGCCCCCATGCTACTGATCTGCTCGGCAACCTCTTTTCGGGTATCAAATGCCAGCACTATAGCGCCCAATGACTTGGCGGTACCAATGGCCGCTAAACCGGCAACTCCGGCTCCAATAACCAATACTTTAGCCGGTTCCACTTTTCCTGCCGCCGTTATCTGCCCATTCAAGAATCGCCCGAAAAAGTTTGCAGCTTCAATCACCGAGCGGTATCCGGCAATATTTGCCATTGACGACAACACATCCAATTTCTGTGCCCTCGAAATACGGGGAACGGCATCCATTGCAATGGCATTTATTTTTTTATCAGCCAGTTTTTGGAGCAATTCTGGGTTTTGGGCTGGCCAAAGATAGCTGAGTGTTATGGTATCCGGATTCATTAAATCAATTTCATCGAAAGTAGGTGCCAATACTTTTAAAATGATGTTCGATGATTTGTACAATTCTTTTGCTGAGTCAATGATTCTAGCACCTGCCTCTATATATACCTTGTCAGAATAGCTAGAACGTTCTCCAGCTCCCCGTTCAATCAGAACATCAAACCCTTGCTTGACTAAACGCTTAGTAGTATTGGGTGTGGCTGCTACACGTTGTTCATCGCGAGATAATTCTTTAGGAATTCCAACTATCATAATAATATATTAATATAAGATTAAACCTACTCTAAAAATTATATCCTTGTTGTGTGTTTTTGTATATTTTATCAATAATCCCATTCTATAGCAAAAAGAAATTAACCACGGCGGCAATTGAGAGAATTATAATAATAATACCACTTATCCGATTCATTATAAAAATATTCCGCAACCGAAATCTTTTACGAAATATATTTACAACATAAGTTAGCATAAACCACCAAAACGATGCGCCAGCAAAGATTCCTGCTACCAATAGCAAGTTATTTCTTTGACTATCCACTTCGGTAAGTAACCCCATCATAGTAAATGCGGCGCCAAAAAAAATAATGGTTAACGGGTTTGAAATGGTTAAAAAAAACACTGATATGTAGTCTTTTAGTGCACCTTTTTTCTTTCCACTTGACCTGTGATACCTGTATTGCTTAATTGGATTATTAAAAATCATTCGAAACCCCATAAAAATCAACACCATAATTCCTATTACTTGAAATAATACTTGATTTTTAGATAGGAAATTGGTAATAAAAGTAACGCCAAAAGCAGCAAGAATGGCATAGAAAGTATCGGCAGTAGCTGCTCCCAATCCTGATAAAAAGCCCAGAAAGTGACCTTTATTAACAGTCTTTTGTACACATATTACGCCAATTGGCCCCATTGGAGCCGAAACAATTATACCAACCAATAAGCCTTTTAGGAAAAACTCAATATCCATTCCAAGTCGTGAATTCTTGATATATCAATCGCCAAAAGTATAAATTTTTAACAAAATAACTACAACCGAACTAAATAGATGAAAAATTAATTCAGTACAATTCGGTTTCCTTTATTGAAAACGATCCTATTTCTATTCCTCATTCCTTTACCAGGAAAGAAGATATTGAAATTGCAGGTTTTTTTTCAGCAACCTTTGCTTGGGGAAACCGCAAATCCATAATAAAAACTTCGTTTCGACTAATGCAATGGATGGATAATCAGCCATTTGATTTTATAATGAATGCAAGTTTAAAAGAAATTGAAACACTCAGCCGTTTTAAATATCGAACTTTTGATGCCATCGATTGTCAGTTTTTTATCAATTCACTCCGAAATATCTATAAAAATCACCAAGGATTAGAAGCAGTTTTTACGAATGGATTTGAACAAAAGCACGATATAAAAGAGGCTATTGTTCATTTTAAGAATACTTTTTTTTCAATTCCTTTTCCAAATAGAACAACAAAACATGTGGCCAATCCAGCCACCGGATCAGCGGCTAAAAGAATTAACATGTACTTGAGATGGATGATACGGCACGATGATCAACAGGTTGATTTTGGAATCTGGAAAAAAATTCCAATGCATGCCTTGATAATTCCTTTAGACATTCATAGCGGAAATACAGCCCGCCAATTGAATTTATTGAAACGCTCCCAAAACGATTGGAAAGCCGCAGAGGAATTGACGTTGCAACTCAGGATATTTGATTCTGAAGATCCGGTAAAATATGATTTTGCCTTATTTGGTTTGGGGGTTAATAAAGATGCTTTTTAAATGAAAGAGTCATCGTTCCAATTTAAACAATTCAGGATAGTTCAGCAAAAATCGGCCATGAAAGTTGGTACCGATGGTGTTCTTTTAGGAGCCATGGCTAAAGGAGCACAAGCAAATTATGTGCTGGATATAGGAACGGGAACAGGTCTAATTGCCATTATGATAGCCCAACGGTTTCCCGCTATTATAGACGCCCTTGAAATTGATTTAGATGCTGCCAATGAAGCGGCTGAAAATGCAAAAAATTGTCCATGGAATAGCCGAATCCATATCTTTCACACTTCATTTCAGGATTATAGTAAGGTTTGTAAGAAAAAATATACCTTGATTGTCTCAAATCCTCCCTATTTTAAGAACTCGCTGAAATCAAGTGACCCAACAAAAAATAAAGCACGACACAATGATTCGTTACCTATTTCAGCTCTCTTTAATGGAGTGAATTTCCTTCTTTCGCCAGAAGGAATTTTTCAGATTATTATTCCGGCGGAACATTCCATAGAGTATATGGAAGCTGCTTTAACTCACCACTTGTTTTGTTGCGAAATAGTTTGGATAAAACCTACTCCAGAAAAAAAACCCAAAAGGGCAGTTATGAGTTTTAAAAGAATTCAGATTAAGACTATTGAATCAACTCTGATAATTGAAAGTGAAGGAAGGCACCAATATTCTTCCGAATATAAAGAATTAACCCGTGACTTCTATCTGGCATTCTAACCGCTATACATCAGTATAAAGAAAGTTATTATAAGGATACCTTTTAGCGTGAATTTCACGAACTTTATCGTATATCAGCTTTCGGAATTCCTCTACATTTAGCTTCTCTTTAGCAGAAATAAAAATACAAGGAAGGTTATTTTTTGCCATCCATGAGTTTTTTAATTCGTCCAATGTTAAGTTAACCTGCAACTTGGGTGTTAAATCGTCAACATCTTTTGGAATGTAGGAATAAGCATCCACCTTATTGAAAATGATAAAGGTTGGCTTGTCGGTGGGATCAATCTCATAAAGGGTTTGCTTTACTACTGCAATTTGTTCTTCAAAAGTAGCGTGTGAGATATCTACAACATGCAATAAAATATCAGCTTCCCGAACTTCATCGAGGGTTGATTTAAACGATTCGATTAAATCATGAGGCAATTTCCGGATGAAACCCACCGTATCAGAAAGCAAAAAAGGAAGGTTACCAATAACTACTTTTCGCACGGTAGTATCTAAAGTCGCAAATAATTTATTTTCAGCAAATACTTCCGATTTGCTAATTAGATTCATAATGGTTGACTTTCCAACGTTGGTATAACCAACCAAAGCCACCCTGACCATTTCTCCACGGTTCTTCCGCTGCGTAGCCATTTGCTGGTCAATTTTCAACAGCTGATCCTTCAATCTTGATATTTTATCACGGATAATCCGGCGGTCAGTTTCAATTTCGGTTTCACCGGGTCCACGCATTCCAATTCCTCCCTTTTGACGCTCCAAGTGAGTCCACATGCGGGTTAGTCGGGGAAGCAAATATTGATATTGAGCCAATTCCACCTGCACCCGGGCATGTGCCGTTTGGGCGCGCTGGGCAAAAATATCAAGTATCAAGTTTGTTCTATCAAGCACCCGGGCATTAACTATTTTTTCAATATTCCGTAGCTGTGATGGCGATAATTCATCATCAAAAATTAGCAAATTAATTTCATGTTCCTCAACGTATTGCGATATTTCATTAATCTTGCCTGTGCCTACAAATGTTTTCGGATTGGGTTTTTCCAATTTTTGAACAAACCTTTTAACAGGCAAAGCACCGGCTGTTTCAGTTAAAAAAGCCAGTTCATCAAGATACTCTTCTACTTGCTTTTCATCTTGACCTTGATTGATAACCCCAACCAAAACTGCTTTATCTGCTACGTTTTCTGTACTGTGAGATGATTGTACCATTGAATTTAAATTTGTTTTTTGTTCATTCTAATGATGGAATAGCACCTTTTCTAAAAATAGTCCGGTAATATCTTTCATTTTGTTTTAAAACCATTTGCTGCAAAGATCCAAAAATAATTGATACAGCAGTTGATTGTAAAAAAAAACCGCCGGTGATTCCGACGGTTTAAAATTATTATTTAAAATATTTTAATTCAATTGGAAGTTAATTGGCACAGTAAAGGAAACTTTTACGGGTTTTCCTCTTTGAGAACCAGCTTTCCATTTCGGCAAACTCTGAATAATCCGTACAGCCTCTTTATCGAGAGATGGGTCAACACCACGAACTACTTTAACTTGTTCTACTTCACCTTTTTGGTTAACCACAAATTGGATAAATACTCTTCCTTGAATGCCATTTTCCTTAGCAATTTCAGGATAAGAAACGTTTTGAGCAATGTATTTACGCAACTCTAAATCACCTCCAGGAAATTCAGGCATGTTTTCTACAATAAAGAAAACCTGAGCTTCTTCTACTTCAGCTTCTTCCTCAATTTCCACAATGGTAACTTGAGTATTTGCATCAGCTTCTGTATCTTCGATTTTCAATTCATCGTCAATTTCAACATCATCTTCCACAATATTAATTACCTCTGAAACCTTTGGAGGTTCAGGTGGTGGTGGAGGTTTAATTTCTTCTTGGCGGGTAACAGGAATTATTTCTTCTTCAGCTGCCACATTCTGAAGTTCGCCAAGACTGCTTGTTGACTTTTCTGTTTGTGTCATATTAAAAGCAAACAGCACAAAGCCTAAAGAAAGAACAAAGCCTATTTGCAGAAACAAACCGGTGTAATTTCCTAAATCAAGTTTGGGATTCTTTTTGAGTTCCATAGTATATAGTTTTAACCTATTTTTTTCAAGCGCTAAAAGTACTTATTATTAAAGTTATTTTCAAAATAAAAAACAGAATATTAAAAAAAATAAAATTCAGACTAAAAAATCAACACATATTTTATTATTTGTTTGATAATCAACACTAAATTTTTTAGAACGTTTTCTTAAACTGTATAATATTCTTATTCTCAGGCATTCTTTTCAACCAGTTGTTTCGATAGTTCTGATAAACTTAGACCATCAAAATTTCCTGAACTCAGCCATAAGAGTACGGAGTTTTTAAATTCCATAAAAAAAAGTTGTTTTTTTAATTCTTCAGCATTTGTGAATACTTGCAACCCGGTTTTTTCAAATGCAACTTCTACCATATCAGGAGATAACGGATCCAGTCGTTTTAATTGGATGGCATGATCGCTATAAAAAACTAAGGCAATATCTGCTTTATCCATGCATCCTTTATATTGCTCCAAAAATGCTTTATTTAAGCTACTGTAAGTGTGTAACTCCATGCAGGCAATCAGTTCTTTTGTTGGAAACTGACTTTTTACCGCCTCAATCGTTGCTTTAAGTTTTGATGGTGAATGGGCGAAATCTTGAAAAATTGTCAACTGGGCACTTTTGTTTAGAAGCTGCAACCTCTTGCTGGCCCCTGAAAAGGAGGAAATTGTATTGTAAAATTGTCGATCAGTTATTCCCAGTGCCTTGCAAACGCAATAGGCTCCTTGTATGTTTTGCAAATTATGCTCACCAAAAAAAGCAATTTCAACCTCACCCTTTTGAGTAATTAAAATAGTCTTCTCATCTGTTATTTTGTGCGGATGCGTGTTGTAAGGAATAATTGTCAGATTTCGGGTGCAGCTCGATACAATATGTTGCAATTCTTTATCTGGTTCAAAATAAATTAGGGTTCCACCTTCTTGAATCAAATCAACAAAAGTGGCAAACTGCGAAATATAATTTTCAAATGTTGGAAAAACATTGATATGGTCCCATGCTATTCCAGTTATTAGTCCAATATGAGGTTTATATAAATGAAATTTTGGCCGTAGATCAATCGGTGAAGTCAGGTATTCATCCCCTTCAAAAACAGCCACTGTTGACGATTTTGAGAATTTGACCATGGTATCAAATCCAGCCAACTGCGCTCCAACCATATAATCGAACTCTATAGAGTTTTCTTTAAGCACGTGCATTACCATGGCTGTGGTGGTGGTTTTACCATGGCTTCCACCAATTACTACCCTGGTTTTGTTTTGAGTTTGCTTGTACAAAAACTCAGGATAAGAATATATAGTAAGACCTAATTTTTTTGCTTCCAGTAATTCCGGATTATCGGCTTTGGCATGCATACCCAAAACAATGGCATCAATGCCAGAATGGATTTTAGCAGGAAACCATCCTTGTTTAATAGGAAGCAACCCATAACTGGCTAATCTGGAACGAGATGGTTCAAATATTTCATCATCGGAACCCGTAACCATGTCGCCCTGTTTGTGTAAAGCAATGGCTAAATTATGCATGGCACTTCCACCGATTGCTATAAAATGATAATTCATAAAATTATGTATTGATGAAGGTAAAAATAGCAAATTGGTTCATGAAATTTGGAATATTCTTCCAGAAACTATTCTGATTGTTGAACTTGATCCACAGTGTTTACTTTAGGGTATTCATTCAATGTGACGTTTCCATTAGTTGCGTTAAAGGAATTATACTTTTCCATTAATGCATTAAATAACATTTGCGCAACAATATGTCCCCCTTTACGGTTAAAGTGAATGAAATCGGTACTAGCTAAAGGAGGATGGGCAAATACCCAGCTAGGCATCGAATTCTTTCCTCCCATTGCTTCATATAAATTCCAAAAGGCACATCCGGTTGATTGCGCTGCATTTCTTTGAGCCCGAATCACTTTTTCAACCGATTCATACGATTCATAATCATTCCCTTTGCGCTCTGACATATCGGAAACACCTATTACCAGAATTGGAATCCCCGGCATTACTTTTTTTAGATAGGTCAATTGACGACTTAAAATCCGTTCGTAAAAATCATAATTCTTCGATTGGTAAGGAACTACATTTACTCCAAATTCAATGAGAATTAAGCCCGGATTCAAAGATGCCAGCATTTCCTGTATTTGAGAAAAATCAAGACGACTGAATTCGGTACCAGAACTGCCCCTAAAAGGCAAGTTATCCACAGACACTCCATTGGGGGCATCCAAGGCTATTCCATAAATATCGGGACTTTTTGTGGCTTCAAACTCAATGCGGAATTTTTGAGGCGCCTTCTCCATATTCCAGCAAAAACTTTCAGTAACTACTGTGGAGTCAATTTCTTCGAACCAAATTAAACTATCGTTATAATATCCACGCACTTGAAATGATTGGCTGGCATGGCCATAAAATACCCGACATTTTGTGAAATTATTCACAGAAGTGTAGGCCATTCCAGAACGTCCAAATTCAATGGTGGCATTCTTTGGCTCATGAGTAATAGGTAAACTATCATCGAAATATGATGTAAAACGGGCAAAACTGCCTAAAACACCAAATTTATGGTGAGGAAGTATGGTGTCATTTTTAAAATAAACCGCATGTTTCATCCAATTGGATGATGCCTGATGAATTATTGATGAAGATTCTGCAATTCCTGGCATTGCTGGCATAAGTCCGGGTCCACTTCCACCAAATTTTTGCTGAAATTTATTGCGTAAATATCCAGTAATCCGATCTCCTTCAATTTGACTATCACCGTAATGAAAAATTCTGACGTTGGTTTGGGTGGAATTATTTAGTTGTTTAAAAAAAGGATTTAGTACAAGAGAATCACCTGAAGGAAACTCAATGGGCTGAATTTTTTGGTAAAGAACCGATGATTTAGCCCGAATGGTATCTTTCGGTTGTAAAATAAGGCTGTCAGTTGAAGTAAGGCTATCTTGTTCAATAAGCGATTCATTGATTGCTATAATGCTTCCAATATCAGCATATTCAATGTTTTTGCTTTTAAGGTTAGTTAAATCCCAATGAAATTTTAAAGTGAGTGATGGAGAAACAGTAATTCCCTCCTTTGGAAAAACATAAGCGATACCAAGTAATAAGGTTGTTACTAACAGCAATAAACTGAAAATTTGTACTGGTTTCATGAACCAATGATTCTTAGTTGGAAGTGGAAATATTGAAAGGGCAATTACCCTTTAACTTTAATTTTTAATTGCTGCCCAATAGAAATATTCCGCCCATTGCTCATTCCATTCCAACGCATGATATCAGTATCGGTTACGCCGGGGTATTGCTTGGCAATATCCCACAAAGTATCTCCACGACGTACCGTATAATATTCAAATTCGCCGGTTGTTGTTGTTTCTGGTGCTTCCATGGCTTTTGCAACCGTTGATTTGCCAATTCGAGCTTGCTTTTGCTCAAATGTCATGTCATCAATAGTCTCGCAGCTAGCTACTTTGTTCTTGTGTACATATACCGCAAGCTTTTGTCCTCCTCTGATGGTGTTTCGATAAATATTATTCCAATTCCTAAGATCAGCCACATTAACTCCATACCAATTTGCAATAAAACCCAAATTATCGCCTGACTTAACCGTATAAGTGAGCTTACGGTGGTCTTTAGTTGGTGGACCCGAGCTATAGGTATTGTATTCCGGAGCTTTTGATATGGCTTCAGGGTTAAAATAGATGGAATCGTTATAAGCAATAATTGAGTCTTGAAGCTCAATAAAACGGGTAGTTTGATTATAAGGGAATCGCAAAACATAGCTTTTTCCTTGTCCAGGAACAATATCGCGGCGATATTGAGGATTCAAATTCCGGATTTCAGAAACAGGAATGTTCATGACATGACTTATTTGCTCCAAATGCATTCTATTTTTTACTACCACCGTATCGCAAAGAATGGGCAATTCACTCTTTTTAGGCGTCAAATTATGCTCTCCATAATAATTCATCACATAATTGGCCGCAATAAATGCAGGAACATAACCCCTTGTTTCGCGAGGCAAGTAATAATATATTTCCCAATAGTCGTGTTTGCCACCACTTCTTCGGATTGCTTTATTTACGTTCCCCGGTCCACAATTATAAGCGGCAATTACCAAGGTCCAATCTTGATAGATGTCATACAGATCTTTCATAAAAGCCACTGCAGCATAACTGCTCTTTATGGGATCACGCCGTTCATCCACATAACTATTTATTTCAAGCTTGTACATTTTTCCGGTGTAGTACATAAATTGCCAAATACCGCTAGCACCTGTCCGCGAAACTGCATTTGGATTTAGAGCCGACTCAATAACCGGCAAATATTTAAGCTCCAAAGGCATGGCATTGGCATCGAGAATTTCTTCAAAAATTGGAAAATAGTAATCGGAAAGACCAAGCATTCGCTCTACCATGTCGCGGCGCTTATGGGTGTACATGTGAATATAATTCCTGATTATGGGATTATATGACATATCAAACACGGTAGGCAATTGCGCTAATCGCGCTTTATAAACAGAATCAGGATAATCGGGAATGTATAATGAATCAATAAAATCTTCCACAACGAATGTTGTATCATTACCTGGTGACATTTGTTTATTATACCAGCGGCTTACCAAGCTATCCACGTCCATATTATAAGCCAGTTGGTTTATAAAAGCCGTATCGCCTGACGTATTTACAGCAAGGGCATTAAAGTTTATGAAAGGAATAAATAGTAAGGAAAAAATCAGTTTCTTTTGCATTATCAATAATATTAGTCAATAAAATAGTTTTAAAAGCTGCTTGCACATATAAAATGCAAATATAGAAAAATCAGAATTGAATTGCACATCGAACACCAAATGATGTATTCGACGACCAATTACTATTATTTGCAGGTAATTGGATTAATACCGGTTCCACATGGAATGAAAGGTCTTCGTTCATGTCAAAATCAAATAGGTTGGCATCCACATTGGCATCAATTATTTGGGCTACATACAAAATTCCCAAACTGATATACATCAGATCCCGATACCGGCGCCATGTTTCCTTTTGACTGAGTAGGTTATTTTCATTGGCTCCAGGATAAGGATCCTCTAAGTCCTCTCCATTTTTAATCCGTATTTTAATATCGTATTCGTCTTTATATTTATTGTAAACGTAATTGTTATAATTTGCATAATACAATATACCAGTAAAACCTGCATAAATAATAGGTGTTTTCCAATATTTTTGATTGTAAATTTGACCCAACCCAGGCAGTAAGGCCGACATAAACGTAGCTTTAAGTGGTGAATGAGTTTTTAGAAACGAGCTGTCGGATTGATAATAATCAGCACTCAGCTGCGCATTTCCTTTAAATGAAAATAAAAGAATAATTATAATAAGGGGCCAAACCTTAGGTAATAAGCAATTTTTGTTTGCCCTGATCACTCGTATTTAATGTTAAGCATTAGTTTTATCTAGAATAGCAATAATCCGCTCTAAATCCTCATCTGATTTAAAGGGTATAATTATTTTGCCATTACCATTAGCACCGCGTTTAAATTCCACTTTAGCACTAAAATAATTATTCAAATGTTGCTCCAACTCCTTATAATTTGAATATGCCTCTGATTTTGAACCTTTTTGAACATCATTAGTCTCTTTTGGTTCTTCTTTAATTTTGCGAACCATATCCTCAACCGAACGAACCGATAGTCCATCGTTAAGTATTTGCTCAAAAATATACAATTGATCACTGGCATCTTCAATAGTTATTAGCGCCCGGGCATGACCCATTGAAAGCATTTTCTTTCGTATTCCCAACTGAATTTCAGCCGGCAATTTAAGCAAACGTAAATAATTCGTAATGGTGGATCGTTTTTTACCGACCCTATCGCTCATGTTTTCCTGAGTCAATTTACATTCATCAATCAATCGCTGGTAGCTAATAGCAATTTCAATTGCATCCAAATCTTCGCGCTGAATATTTTCAACCAAAGCCATCTCCAACATACCTTGATCATCGGCAGTTCGCACATAAGCAGGAATGGTTAAGAATCCAGCCATTTGAGCGGCACGGTACCTGCGCTCCCCTGAGATTAATTGGTATTTTGAATTGCCAATTTTGCGTACCGTTATGGGCTGAATAATCCCAATTTGTTTGATTGATTCGGCCAATTCATTCAATGATTCTTCATCAAAATCGGTTCGAGGCTGAAAAGGATTTGCTTCAATAAACCGAACATCAATTTCGTCGATACTTGAATTTCTGTTAGAATCATTACGCATGTTTCCTGCGTCCTCAATAAGAGCTCCAAGCCCTTTCCCCAGTGCACTTCTTTTAACTGACATTTGGTTTATTGTTATTCAATGGTTTTACTTTGTGAATCAATTTGGGTTAAATTGTTTCGTTGCAATACTTCGCGAGCCAAGTTCAAATAATTGGTAGAACCTATTGAGGTAGCATCGTACAAAACAATAGGTTTCCCGTAACTAGGAGCCTCGCTAAGCTTTACATTACGGCCTATTAGGGTATCAAAAACCATGTCTTCGAAGTGGCGGCGTACTTCATCAACCACCTGATTTGAAAGACGTAATCTAGAATCGTGCATGGTACATAAAAACCCTTCTATTTCAAGTTCCGGATTCAATCGGCTTTGAATAATTTTAATAGTATTCAGCAATTTTCCGAGACCTTCCAACGCAAAATACTCGCATTGAACTGGAATTATAACGGAATCGGCCGCTGTTAAGGCATTAACTGTAATTAACCCTAAGGAAGGAGAACAGTCAATGAGAATAAAATCGTATTTTTCCCGTACCTTTTCAAGAACCGATTTGAGCATTTTTTCCCGGTTTGGAAGATCAAGCATTTCTATTTCAGCACCAACCAGATTAATATTTGAAGGCAATAATTCCAATCCTTCAATTTCTGTTTTAAGTAAATTATTAACCGGGTCGGCATCATCTACCAGACATTCATACAGACCCACCTTTATATTATTAACATCAAACCCAAACCCTGAAGATGCATTTCCCTGAGGATCAGCATCAACTAAAAGTACTTTATACTCGAGTACTGCCAAACTTGCGGCTAGGTTTATAGCTGATGTGGTTTTTCCTACGCCTCCTTTTTGATTTGCCAATGCAATAACTTTAGCCATGAGAAAATTCGTTTAAAAATAAAAGTAATTACATGGATTTAACTTATTATTTGATTGATATTCAATAAATAACAATAGTTTAACCCTATTTATAAGTTGGGTGCAATTTAATCAAAAATATTAGAAAATTGAGGAAGAATTAGTTCTGGATAAATTAAATTCAAAATTGAATGAATAAAAGTTAATAGAGCTATGAGTTCCAACTTATTGCTTTTAGAATAAAGAAAATAAATCAAAGTTATTATCAATTATCCAGAACTTTGTTTAGGAAATTTAACTTTTCACTAAGTTAAGTCGGGGCTCTTTAAACTGCCTTCGTACATAGAATATTTTCTATAGGTGCATTCTAAAGGTCCGTTGAATAGCTTAATTTTCTTTTCCGGTTTCAACCCTAAAAATTTCATGACTTCGGCATTACTGCCAATTATCCAAGCAGTAAACCCGATAAAATCATTTTTCAGTTTATCCCCTATTTTTTGGTAAAACAATTTAAGATCTTCGGGTTGCAGCCGCTCACCATAAGGAGGATTTGTTATCATAAATCCTAAATTAGTGAATGGCTTCATGTCGAAAAAATTTTGAGGAACAACCGATATTTTCTTGGCTAAAAATGCTTTTTCAATATTTTCTTCAGCTATTTTAATGGCTACTGGCGAAATGTCGCTTCCATATATTTTATAATTAAAATCAGTTTCGCCATAAGATTCTTCTGAAATTTCACCAAACAAATCCGCATCAAAATCTTTCCAGCTTTCAAATCCAAATTTGGTGCGAAAGGTTCCCGGGGCTATGTGGTAGGCAATCATTGCCGCCTCAATTAAAATGGTACCCGAACCACACATGGGATCATAAAAATCACAATCCTGTTTCCAATCCGATAATTTTATCATTCCTGCAGCCAATACTTCGTTAATGGGTGCTTTGGTTGTTTTTACCCGGTATCCTCTTTTAAATAAGGGATCTCCAGAACTATCAAGCAACAGTTTGCATTGATTTTCAGTAATATGAATGTGTATTTTTAAATCCGGTGTCACCGTATCCACATCGGGGCGTTTCCCCTGGCGGCGGCGAAATTGATCAACAATTGCATCTTTAATTTTTAGCGACACAAATTTGGAATGCACAAATATTTTAGAAAAGGTCACTGCGTTTACTGACAGGGTTTCTTCAACATCCATGTAATGCTCCCAGTTAATCCGTCCAATTTCCTTGTACAAATCATCTTCATTGTTGGCAACAAATTCAGCAATGGGTTTTAATACAGTAATGGCTGTGCGCAAATGGTAATTGGCCCGATACATCATTGCTTTATCGCCATCGAATAAAACTGCCCGGTTTTGCTTTTCAACATTTTGCGCACCAATATTCACCAATTCATCTGCTAAAACATCTTCTAACCCATGAAAAGTCTTCGCTACCAACCTATATTGTTCGTTTTCTTGTTCCAATTTTATTGTGTTTTAAAAAGTATGCGAAGAAACAAAAGCAACCGCAATTATCCAAAAAATGTACTATCTATTAATAACGACATTGCTCATACTTTTAACTGATTTGGTAAGTAGTTAGCTTAATAATACAGTATATAAAAACTTATCAAACGTTTGCTCTCCATTATACCTAGTAATGAATATGTTTTAATTGTTCTAAAACATTAATCTTTATTCCTTCCTTTTTAACAACCTCTATAGCAAACAAGAAGCACTATAGCCAGTAAAACCGCATGTTTAGCAGTGTTCAACAACATGTACTTTACAAAAAAGAAATGATTTTATATTAGTTGTAAATTCTAATTTAGCTTTTCGAAAAAAAAACGTTACTACTATAGTTGATAAACAATAAAAAGATGAAGAAAATACTGATTTTAGGCTCCGGAATGGTAGCAGGTCCCATTATAAAATATTTATTAGACCTAAGATATTTTGTTACCGTAGCTTCAAATACTCCCCAACGGGCTGAATTTTTAATAAATAAATCCATAAAAGGAAAAGCTGTTCATTGGGAAGCCAATCAATCGGCTGAACTGGATGAATTGATTCGTGAGCATGATCTGGTAGTGAGTTTACTACCTTACAGTTTTCATGTGATGGTGGCAGAAAAATGCATTGCCCATAAAAAAAACATGGTTACTACATCGTATGTAAAACCTGAAATGAAAGCGCTCGACCAGAAAGCAAAAAAAGCAGGAATCATTATATTGAATGAATGTGGATTAGATCCGGGGATTGATCACATGTCGGCTATGAGGATTATTGATACGGTGCATGGTTTTGGGGGTAAAATATTGGAGTTTTACAGTATTTGCGGAGCCTTACCGGCACCTGAATGTTCTGAAGACAATCCTTTCCGATACAAATTTTCATGGAGCCCAAAAGGGGTTATTTTAGCAGGAAACAACGATGCCCACTATCTTAAACATGGAAAACAAGTATATATTCCCACTGAAAATTTGTTTAAGGACCGGTTTAAACTAAAAATTAACGGACTGGAGGAAATGGAAGTATATCCCAACCGTGACTCCATTCCCTATATTGAAATGTATGGTATTCCTGAAACGCAAACCATGTACAGGGGAACATTCCGTTATTCGGGATGGTGCGAGACATTAGACATTTTAAAGACTTTAAAACTCACATCGCAGGAAATAATTGATTTTAGCGGTATGACTTATGCGGATATGATGGCTTTAATGATTGGAGTAAAAAAATCCGATTCTATTAAAAAAACAGTGGCTAAGTATCTTAAAAAAGAAGAAACCCATGTTGCCATAGAAGCGATGTCTTTCTTGGGATTGTTTTCAGCTGAATCCATGAAACGGGGAAAAGATTCAACTTATGAGATAGTATCGGATTTGATGATTGAGAAAATGATGCTTCATGAGCAGGAACGCGATATGAGCATAATGCAACACGTGTTCTTGGCTGAATATCCCGATGGCAAACGGGAGGTAATTAAATCGAAATTACTTGACTATGGAGTACCGGGCCAAGAAACATCCATTGCCCGATGTGTGGCATTGCCTGCTGCCTGTGCGGTGCGGATGATTTTGGAAGAAGAAATAACCTTGACCGGTGTTCATATTCCGGTTTTGCCCGAAATTTATAACCCAATAATGATGGAACTGGAAAATATGGGAATTGAGATGGTTGAAGAATTCAATTTGCCTTTGAGCCAAATTATGAGTTAGCTAAAAAGGTAATTCTTTTTAAGTCCCTTAATCCATAAAAAAAATACTTCTGTTTTTACCAGTGAACCTTTCGGGATGACCATACCGGAAGGTTTTTTTGTTCATTAACTTTTTGTGGAAATCCCACCCAAGGGCCGGGCGTATAATTCTACATCTTTTTGTTCAATTTTTTTATCGCAAAGAATCAGTAAACGCTCCATTACATTCCGGAACTCACGGATGTTACCAGTCCAATTAATTCGTTGTAGCTCTGCCGTAGCCTCATCACTTATAGGGACTTTAGGAGTACCATTTTCTTGGCATATTTGGGTAATAAAATGGTCGGCAAGCAAAGGAATATCATCCAAACGCTCGTTGAGCGAAGGAACATGAATTAATATGACACTGAGCCTATGATACAAATCTTCGCGGAACCGGCCTTGCCCTATTTCTTCTTCCAAGTTTTTATTGGTAGCGGCAATCACACGTACATTCACATTAATATCCTTATCGGCACCCACCCGGGTAATTTTGTTTTCTTGTAAAACTCTCAAAACTTTTGCTTGTGCCGATAGGCTCATATCACCAATTTCATCAAGGAATATAGTTCCACTTTCGGCTTGTTCAAACTTGCCTTTGCGTTGTTTTATGGCTGAAGTAAAAGCACCCTTTTCATGCCCGAATAATTCGCTTTCAATTAATTCTGATGGAATGGCGGCACAATTAACTTCAATGAATGGAAAGTCACCACGATGGCTTTTCTCGTGTAACCAACGGGCCACTACTTCTTTTCCGGTCCCGTTTTTTCCGGTAATCAAAACCCGGGCATCAGTAGTTGCCACTTTATCAATCATTTCTTTTATTCGGATTATGGCCGCCGAATTTCCAATCATTTCATAATTTTTATTCATCTTGCGGCGCAATGTTTTGCTTTCCGTAATTAATTCCGACTTATCGGTGGCATTCCTTATGGTTAACAACAAACGGTTCAAATCGAGTGGTTTTTCAATAAAATCGTAAGCCCCCATTTTAACTGCCTTTACTGCAGTGTCTATATTTCCATGGCCTGATATCATTACAATTTGCAGATCGGGATAATCCGATGAAATTTTTTCAAGAACATCCAAGCCATCCATTTCAGGCATTTTAATATCCAGCAACAGTACCTCAAAACTTTGTTTGGTTAGCTGTTCCATGCATTCCATTCCATTGGTAGCAAGAATTACTTCATGCTTTTCGTACTCAAGAATCTCTTTGAGCGCATTCCGGATACTCTTTTCATCGTCAACAACTAAAATCTTAGCCATAAGTGATGCAGTTTAGAATTGAGAAGCTACTCCTTCTTTAAGCGAATAGGCTGATTGAATGATTCCTTCCACTTTTGTTTGGTTTAAAATATATTGGGTAAAAACCGATGCCATAACAATAGTATCAACCCTGAGTGCTTCCAAACCAGGAATTAAAAGCCTTTCTAATCGGGTTGAGTTAATAATCATTCGGTAAATATTTTTAAATTGTTCCAGCGAAATAGGATATGAAACAATAGAATTTGAGATTGGTCCCCCTTTTTCCTTAAAATGTACCATGGCTGCATAACTATCAAAAGCACCGGATGAGCCTATCAGCTTAGTAACCGGATATTTTGATAATACCAAAGCCAATGGCTTTAGTTCTTGTTCCAAAAGTTGGTTAACTTCTTTAATGGTTGCATCTGAAATGGGATCGCTGGGTTTGAAGTGCTCCAACAAACGGGCACCACCTAATTTAAAACTTTCTTTCCAGAGTATTCCATCGTTATTGGCAATAATCAGTTCATTGCTTCCCCCACCAATATCCAAAATAAGGTAGTTTTCATTGGTAAAGTTAACAGCATTTTTTACTCCAAAGTAGATGTACTCTGCTTCCTGGTGTCCCGAAATCGGACTGATTTGAATATTCAAATCCTCTGATATTTTTTTTATAAAAGCATTGGAATTACTGGCTTCCCGGATTGCTGAAGTGCCGTAGGCAACTACTTTTTCACATTTAAACTCGGCAATTAGCTGACTAAAATCGCGCAGAACGCCGTAAGCACGGGTAAATGCTTTATCGGAAATAAACCCGTTGTTAAGTCCTTCCTGCCCAAGCATTACCGCCGATTTGGTATTCAGCAATACTTCAAATTGTTTCCCTTTTTCAATAGAAGCAATTAATATATTAAATGTGTTGGTACCTAAATCAATTATTCCTACCCGCATATTTTTAGTTCATTTGTTCATTAGCACATGAGCTCATTAGTTCATTAGCCAATTGGTTTTTTATTAAATTAGTTCATTGTATTGAGGTTCATTGGCTCATTAGTTCTTTGGCTCAATAGATCATTTGCTCATGGTCACATGAACACATGGGCTAATGATTTTAATTCTTATAAGTCAGCCATTTCCACATTTCTTTCCAACTTGTTTTTTTGCCATACATTAAAATGCCCGTACGGTAAATTTTTGCTGCCATCCAAGTAAACGCTACAAATGATGCAATTAATATAACTGCCGATAAAATGATTTGTGGATAGGGCACCCCAAAAGGAATACGCGCCATCATAATAACCGGTGACGTAAGCGGAATCATTGATAGCCAGAATGCCAGCGAACTTTCAGGATTTTGTATCACATTTACCATGGCAACAATTGAAATAATCATAGGTAAGGTTACCGGCAACATGAACTGCTGGGTATCGGCTTCGCTATCAACCGCTGAACCAATGGCTGCAAACATGGCACTATACAAAAAGTAACCACCAAAAAAGAAGAAAAGGAAACTGATAATAATAACCCCAAAGTTTATATCGGCAATGGCACCAATCATACCTGAGATTTCGGTATTAAACTCATCGTTTGCAGGAGCTTGTGTCTGCAATGAACTGCCGGTATCAGCAAAGTTTTCTATTTTTGGTTGATTGGTTATTTTTGCCGCATCGGGCATTAATATAGGCAATACGGTTGAATACAATCCAAGAGTTAACACACCCCACAAGGCAAATTGAGTAAGAGCAACCAAACCTACTCCAATTATTTTGCCCATCATCAACTCAAAAGGCTTCACCGATGAAATAATTACCTCAATAATACGGCTGGTTTTTTCTTCAATTACCCCTCGCATTACTTGCGCCCCACTGAAGAAAATGGTAAAGTAGATCAAAAAACCACCGATATAACCCATGGCCATGTAAAGGTTAAAATTGGTGACTTTTTCTTCACCTGAATTTGATAGTTTAACGGAACGGATTGTAATGCTCGTTTTTACTGCCTTCAAAACACTTTCATCAATACCAAAAGTTTTTAATTTATCCCGTTCCAGGCGTTTTTCAATGGCATTGGCAATATGCATCTGAACCCCTAAACTGGGTGAAATGTCAGAATACAGATGCACCGCATTGGGTGAACTGGCTACCACCTGACTGATATAGAGCAGCGCATAATAATCGGTTTGTTTAAAATTGTTCTTATAGGTTTCAATATCGGCATTGGGCAAATAAACAAACTTGATATATTTTGTTTCGGGAAACTCACCAAGCATGAGGTGCGAACTATCGGCAACGGCCACCACTTTCTCCTCAGTATCTTCCATTTGAGCCATCCAGGCTGGGGTAATCATAAGCCCTGCAAACAATATGGGACCTACAATGCTCATAATTAGAAACGATTTTTTTCGCACCCGGGTATTGTATTCGCGGGCTATTATGGTACCTATTTTATTTAAACTAGTCATCGGATTATTCAATTTTGAGGTTTGCTTTTTCTACAACTTTTATAAAAATATCGTCCATACTTGGAATCACTTCATTGAACGAAGTTATTGTTACTTTATTTATCAATGCTGTTAAAAACTCATTATTACTGACACTCGGATTCAATTCAGCCTTTAAATAATGGGTTACGTGGTTTTCTCGGTGTTCCAAAAGGATCGATTTCTGGCTTATAACCGAAGCAGCGGCATTGAAATCACCGGCATACGTACATTCAAACTGATTGGTTTTGAATTGCTGCTTGATGTCCTCCACCCTACCATCCAAAATTTTAACCGACTTGTTGATTAACGCAATGTTGTCGCAAATTTCTTCCACCGAGGCCATATTGTGGGTTGAAAAAATGATGGTGACCCCTTTTTCCTTTAATGCAAGGATTTCTTGTTTCAATAAATTGGTATTAATAGGGTCAAAACCACTGAATGGTTCGTCAAAAATGAGTAATTCGGGCTCGTGCAAAATGGTTACTATAAACTGAATTTTTTGTTGCATCCCTTTCGATAGCTCCTCGATTTTCTTGTCCCACCAAGGCAATATTTCAAATTTATCGAACCAATATTTCAGTTTTTTAACCGCATCAGCCTTCGAAAGACCTTTCAAACGGGCTAAATAAACAGCCTGCTCTCCTACCTTCATTTTTTTATACAGGCCCCGTTCCTCTGGCAGGTAACCAATCCTATAAACATCGTCGGCTTTTAAAGGCCTTCCATCGAAAAATAACTGTCCGCTGTCGGGCGCTGTAATTTGATTGATGATGCGTATCAATGTAGTTTTACCTGCTCCGTTTGGGCCAAGTAACCCAAAAATTTTAGCTTTGGGTACATCAATCGATACTTTGTTTAGTGCCAAGTGATTTGCATACTGCTTATCAATGTCAACTGCCTTGAAAATTGTCATATCTTAAGTTAATTAATTGTATTTTAATTAGTCGGCTAAATTATTAAAGGTTACAAAAATAACACGCTTTTATATCGGTTTTATTTGCTCAGCAAGTTTATTATATTTACCATATTATCATAATTGAATCTAAAACAAGTTAACTATGGTACCAAAACTTTTAAAATGGTCTTTTATAATTTCAGCATTTCTTTTAATCCCATTCTGGGCTTTTGCTGATGGGGGCGCTGCCGGTCCATCCATTGGAGGCATCCGTATAGAATTTTTCCTGTTTGGATTAACGCTTATTGGGGTGGCTCTGTTTCACCATCAAACATTCTGGGTTGCATTAACCGGTTTAACTGTAATTGTTTTATACAAACTATTATTCATTATCGGATACCCTTTTGCTGATCATTTTTTAGGCAGCAATTCATTGGTTGAACAGTTTTTGCATAAAGAGCTGCGTGAAGGGGAATGGGGTATCATAATCAACCTGCTTGGGCTGCTTCTTGGTTTTGCTATACTGGCAAAGATATTTGAAGAATCAGGAGTTCCTGAAATACTACCCAACTATTTACCCGATGATTGGAAAGGGCCGTTTGTT
>JAIFNJ010000016.1 GCA_020047835.1 Bacteroidota bacterium | reverse complement strand
GGCTCGCGAAGTTGCTTCATGCCTAATTAAAAATGTTAAAATTTATTCCAATACCCATTAAAAATCTATTCGAATGAAAAATCTATTGAAATTCACTTTGGTTTTACTCAGTATTATTCTATGTGTACAATGCAGCAACATAAAACCCATGATTGACCTTAAAACATTTGAGCATGATCGGATTATAAGGTTGGCAGATATGTATATGAGTGAGACGCCAGTGACGGTTACCTCTTTTAGTAGTGAACGCAGTATGGGAGGTATTCACGATTTTTATTCAGAAGGGGATTATTGGTGGCCTAATCCAGAAGATCTTGATGGACCCTATATTAGAAGAGATGGAAACACGAATCCTGAAAATTTTGAAGCCCATCGAAAAGCCATGCGCAACCTTAGCAAATGGGTTCCTGCATTGGTAGCGGCTTATGAAATTACAGGCGATAAAAAATATGCCGAGCATGCGCTGGATCATCTAATGGCTTGGTTCGTAAATGAAGAAACCATGATGAATCCTAATCTTTTATACAGTCAGGCAATAAAAGGTATTGTCTCAGGACGAGGAATAGGTATTATTGATACCATTCATCTGATTGAGGTGGCAAAAGCCATTGAAAAACTCATGAGTTTAGCTTTTTTAGATGCCGATAATTCAGAATTAATATTGAAATGGTTCAGGCAATACAATACCTGGCTTACAACACACCAATATGGAATTGATGAACGCGACCATGGGAATAACCATAGCGCATGGTGGGTGGCTCAGGTAGCAGAATTTTCCAATCTTACAGAAGATACCATAAATATGGCTTTTTGTCGTAAATTGTATAAAGAAGTTATTTTACCAAATCAAATGGATAGTTTGGGACGATTTTCTGACGAATTAGCCCGCACCAAACCCTATTCCTATTCATTATTTAATTTAGAAGCTTTTACATTAATTTGCCATATTCTGTCTACCGATGAAGATAATTTATGGGCTTATACAGCGGAAAATGGCCAAAGTACAAGGCTTGCGCTGGAATTTATGTACCCATTTATAAAGGATAAAGCTTTATGGCCCTACCCAAAGGATATAGTCCATTTTGACGAATTGCCAGTAAGAGGCTCTGCACTATTTTTTGGTGGATTGGCTTACAATAGTAAAGAATATATTGAATTGTGGAAAAATCTTGAGTCTGATCCAACAGATGATGAAATTATTAGAACATTCGTTATTAGGCAGCCCATTTTGTGGGTGAATTAATCAGTCAAAAAATTAAAGTAAATTTATGAGGTATAGATAAAGCAAAATATTATGAAAATAAATATGAATAATAAGTTTGTGCTAATCGTTTCAATGGGATTGGCTTTTTTCTTTTTTACAACAAAAATATTAGTGGCCCAACACGAAATTAAAAGAAACGGTCCTGCACATTTAAAACTGTCATTGAATGCCTATTCTTTCAGTGAAATGCTACTGCCTAAAGAAAAGAAAGCAGATCAGCCTGAATTTACTTTAATGAATCTTTTGGATTGGTGTGCCGAACAAAACATTAACGCCATCGATCCAACAGGGTATTTTTTTCCAGGCTATCCTGAGGTGCCAACCGATGAATACATCAATCAATTTAAACGCAAAGCCTTTCAGTTGGGCATTGATATCAGTGGGACAGGAATCCGTAATAACTTTACATCACCCGATCCTAAAGTAAGGGCCGAAGGAGTGCAATTGGCTAAAGACTGGATTGTTGTGGCTTCAAAATTAGGAGCTCCGGTGCTGAGGGTATTTGCGGGAGCAATACCCGAAGGTTATGAAGATAAATGGGACGAAGTAGCCGGATGGATGATTGAATGTTATAAGGAATGCGCTGTTTATGGCGAAAAATATGGTGTACTTATTGGAATTCAAAATCATGGCGATATGCTGCAAACAGCTGAACAATGTATAAAAATTATTAAAGCCGTTGATTCCGATTGGGTGGGCCTAATTGTTGATATAGGCAACTTTAAAACGGACGATCCCTATATTGATATTGATGAGGTAACTCCATATGCTGTGAATTGGCAGGTAAAAGAAAGTGTAATTGGAAAAGACAGTAAAGTAAGAACAGATTTTTCCCGTTTGGTAAAAATTTTGAATAAAAATGGCTATAGGGGTTATATACCGGTTGAAACTTTGGTTATGAAGGATCGAGTATATGATCCATTTATTTTGGTGCCCGAATTAATTAAAGATATGGAGAAAGCAATGAATGAGACAATTGTGGAGTAGTATTTATTAATCCATGGTTTTTCAAAATTTTAATTGAAGTATTAGATTTAAAATATTACTGAAAACTTAATCATATGAAAAAGCTAGTAACAACAATTAGTATTCTTTTAATAATAGTTATGGGAGCCCAGGCTCAAAGTAGTAACTGGGAGTCCCTTTTTAATGGTAAAAACTTAAAAGGATGGACACAATTATCGGGTAAAGCTGAATATAAAGTTGAGAATAATGAAATTGTGGGTATTTCAAAAACAGAAACGCCCAACTCATTTTTAGCGAGCGAAAAAGAATACACCAACTTTGTATTGGAGTATGAAATGAAAATGGATGAAGGATTAAATTCAGGAGTCCAGATTCGAAGTCATAGTTTACCATCCTTTAAGGAAGGAAGAGTTCATGGAATACAGGTGGAATGTGAGGATACGAAACGATCATGGGCTGGTGGGCTATATGATGAGGCCAGAAAAGGATGGCGCTACCCATTGGAATATAATCCTTCGGCAAAAAACGCCTTCAAAAAAGGGGAATGGAATACCTTTAAAGTAGTATGCTTTAATAATCATATCATGACCTGGGTTAATGGAATTGCTTGTGCTAATTTATTAGAAGAGGAAATTGAAACGGGTTTTATTGCCTTACAAGTGCACAGCATTGGCAAGGATGTAGATAAAAATGGAAAACAAATTCGCTGGAAAAATATTAAGTTAAAAGAAGCTACTGAGGCCGATTTGGCAGGGAATAATGCTCCTGTGGTCAGCTATTTAAAAAACCAGCTTACTCCAAAGGAAATTGCCCAGGGTTGGAAATTGTTGTGGGACGGCCAAACCAATGCCGGTTGGCGCTCTGCAAAAAGTGATAAATTTCCTGAAAAAGGATGGTTTATCAAAGAGGGAATACTGGCTGTTGAAAAATCCGATGGTGGAGAATCTGCAAATGGTGGAGATATTATTACAGAAAAGAAATACAAAAACTTTGAGTTAGAACTCGATTTCAAATTGTCTGAGGGCGCCAATAGCGGCATAAAGTATTTTGTAGATCCGGAACTTAATAAAGGCCCGGGATCATCTATTGGCTGTGAATTTCAAATATTGGATGATAAAAACCATCCTGATGCAAAATTGGGTGTTAATGGCAACAGAACCATGGGCTCACTTTACGATTTAATAAAGGCTAATGGCTTGGAATTTAATCCTGACTTACCACGTGAAAAATATGTAAACGATATGGACCAATGGAATCGTGCCCGTATTGTTGTTAATGGGAATCATGTAGAACACATTTTAAACGGATGTAAAGTGGTTGAATACGAGCGAAATACCCAAATGTGGCGTGCCTTAGTGGCCTATAGTAAATATAAAGACTGGCCTAATTTTGGCGACCTTCCTGATGGATATATTTTACTGCAAGACCATGGTGATACAGTTTCATTTAAAAATATAAAAATAAAGGAGCTTCCCTAATCTTTAAACAGGTTATCATGGATAAAAAAACATCGAGGAGAGAATTTATAAAAAAAGTCTCATTGGCTACAGCAGCCTTAACCATTGGTGGTATAGGCATGAGCGCGGCCAGTTACCGTAGAATAGTAGGAGCAAATGGTAAATTAAATGTTGCAATTGTAGGACTTGGGAGAAGACTTGGGGCTTATTATGCGCCAATAGCAAATAAAGACAGCAATGTGCAACTATTATATTTATGTGATGTAATGCAGTCGCAGCGAGAAAAAGCTGCTCAGAATTTTTCAAAACATATAGATTATAAGCCAAAGCTAGAGAATAGTATTTTCAATGTTATTGCTGACCCCGATGTGGATGCTGTAATAAATGCAACACCCGACCATTGGCATGCACCAGGAACTATACTTGCCGTTGCTGCCGGAAAGCATGTGTATGTTGAAAAGCCATGCAGCCATAACCCCCGCGAAGGTGAATTATTGGTTGAGGCTCAGAAAAAGTATAAAAAAGTTATCCAAATGGGTAATCAACAAAGGTCTGCTATTCAAAGTATCGAAATAATAAAGGAAATTCATAACGGCATTATTGGCATACCTTACAGTGAGATTGGGACTTATTCCAGGGACCATCACCCAGACGAGCGTATACTTATAATACATGGGACTACAATTGGCATTGGTATGGTTGGGATTTTGGAACTTCCGAAACAGGCAACAACGCGGTTCATGAATTGGATATTGCACGTTGGGCATTGCAGGTGGATTTTCCGGAAAAAGTTTACGTAGATGCAAATAAGTACCATTTCCCTGATGATGGATGGACAATGTATGATACCATGGAAGCAACCTTTAAATTTCCAGGTAACAAAACCATTCAGTGGGACGGAAAAAGTAGGAATGTATATCAAACCTATGGCAGTGGACGTGGAACCATTATTTATGGTACAGAAGGTTCCGTTTATGTTGACAGGGATGGCTATAGATTATTCGATCGTAAAGGAAAATTGATAAAAGAAAATTTATTATCTACGCAATTGGATGGAACCCGACTTGGCGGTGGAGACGAAATGTCATCCATGCACGTTATTAACTTTTTTGATACCATAAGAGGTGGAACGGAACAGCGATCACCTATTGATGAGGGCGCAAAAAGTACGTTGCTGGGACATCTTGCTAATATAGCCTCGCGTACAAACGAGACCTTAGAATGCGATACACAAAACGGACATATTATCAATAGTGAAAAAGCGATGAAGTTGTGGGGACGAACTTATGAAAAAGGATACGAACCTGAGATATAGGTATTCGTTTTATTTAGTAATTAGTCGCTCCTTAAAAAGGTTTTAAACAACAGGATATTAACAATATACGGTTGATAAATTGGGGTTTTTACGTATCCATTATTGCAAGAAAAACTTTAAATTCAGGTCAAAACCTTGCAGAAGATGATCGGAAAATCACCCAACCAGAACCAGATGAATTTATTTCAACCCTTATTGAAAGAGTTCATCAACAGGAACCATGAATTGGCCCTTTTGGCCGATAGAATTGATTGGAAGTATTTCGAGGACAGTTTTTCAGGATACTACTCCATTACAGGCCAGCCCAGTATGCCTGTGCGTTTAATGGTCGGCTGCCTGTTATTAAAGAGGCTCTACAATTTAGGGGATGAGACCCTTGCCGGATCATGGGTTATGAACCCTTACATGCAGTATTTTTGCGGAGAAGCCTACTTTCAACACAAATTCCCTTTCGACCCCAGTGATTTAGTGCATTTTAGAAAACGGATCGGGGAAAAAGGGATTGAAAAGATTTTTTCGTATTCAGTGGATATCCATGGGAACGAGGCGAAAAGCGACTTGGTACTTTCCGATACCACGGTGCAGGAAAACAATACCACTTACCCGACCGATGCAAAACTGGCCAAGCGCATAATCGATAAAGCAGGTAGGATCGCACAAAAGGAAAACATTGCCCAACGCCAGTCTTACAAAAGGACAAGCAAGCAACTGCTGAGGGATACCTACAATGGGACGCACCCCAAGCGCAGGAAGAAAGCACAAAAGGCACACAGGAAACTGAACACAATAGCAGGGCGTGTGGTAAGAGAGCTTCAAAACAAACTCCCGGTGGAAACGGTGGAAACCTATTCAGGGGAACTGGCCCTTTATCAAACAGTATTGAACCAAAAGATAAACGACAGTAACAAGATCTACAGCCTGCACAAACCATTTACCGCCTGTATTGCAAAAGGCAAGGCACATAAAAAATATGAATACGGAAACAAAGTCGGTTTGATGGTAAACCCCAAGAACCTTGTAATATTGGCTATTGAAAGTTTTGAGGGAAACCCGCATGACAGCAGGACCATTGAGCCGCTGTTAAACCAAATGAAACACAATTTTCAGTACTTGCCCCAAGAGGTTGTTTATGATCGGGGTGGAAGGGGCAAAACCGAAATTGTTGGTGTTAAAATATCCACACCCAAGCCAGGCCGGAAATCAGATAGCCTCTATCAGAAGAGGAAAAACAGGAATAAATTTAGGCGCAGGGCAGCAATAGAACCCGTGATTGGGCATTTGAAAACGGATTTTAGGATGGCTCAAAATTACCTGCATGGAAGGGCTTCACCAAGAATAAATGCAATGCTTGCAGCAACAGGATGGAACTTAAAAAAGATGATGGAGAAGTTAAAACAAGAACTTCTCCATACATACTTTGACTTTATATACCGTTGTAAATTATCTTTGCTAATTTTGAGTTCTTAAGGAGCGACTAATTAATTTTTAGCAAATACTCACATTGTTGATAATGAAAAAGACAATTCTAATTTCATTTTCTTTATTAAAATCAACATTTTATAATAAACTGCAAAAAATGGGTTTTTCCGATGCAGATGCAGATAAATGTGCCGGAGTATTTGCTGAAAACACCTTAGATGGAGTTTATTCTCATGGAATAAATAGGTTCCCTTTGTTTTTGCAGTTGATAAGGGAAAATTATATAAAGGTAAACGAAAAGCCCTTATTAGTTAATTCCATGGGTTCCATTGAGCAATGGAATGGGAACTTAGGTGCGGGAATATTAAATGCCCTGATTTGCACCGACAGGGCCATAGAGTTGGCTTCAGAAACCGGAATGGGCTGTGTTGCGCTATCAAATACCAACCATTGGATGAGAGGCGGCACCTATGGTTGGAGGGCAGCGAAGAGGGGATATGTATTTATGGCTTGGACGAACACCATTCCAAATATGCCAGCGTGGGGTGCAAAAGATATTAAACTGGGTAATAATCCCTTTGTAATTGCTGTTCCGTATAAAGACGAAGCCATTGTATTGGATATGGCAATGTCGCAATTTTCCTATGGTAAAATGGAGGATTTGGCATCTAAAGGTCTTGAATTGTCGGTTCCGGGTGGCTACAATGTTAAAAATGAATTAACACAAAATCCTTCAGAAATACTAGACAGTTTGAGACCATTACCTATAGGTTATTGGAAGGGAGCGGGTTTGTCGCTGCTGCTGGACTTACTGGCTACGGTATTATCGGGTGGAATATCATCGCATAAAATTGGAGAACAAAAAGTTGAAGCAGGTGTTTCACAGGTATTCGTGGCTTTAAATCTGAATAAACTTTCGCATTTTGCTCAAGTACCTGAAATTGTAAATAATATTATCGATGATTTCAAGAAATCACAATCCGTATCTAATGAAAGTGAAGTTTATTATCCAGGTGAACGGTCGCTAAGAACTCGAATAGAGAATTTAGCTAAGGGAATTCCAGTTGATGAAAGCTTTTGGAACGAGATACTAAATCTTTAATATGTAATGAAGAATAAAATAGGAATAGGAATTATTGGTACAGGTTCAATTGCCGATATACATGCAAAGTGCATTGATGAACTGGAGCATTGTGAATTAATGGCAGTTTGTAGTTCAACCCCCGAAAGAGCCAAATTAGCTTCAATAAAGAATAAAGTACCTGCCTATTCAAATTTCAACGACATCTGCAGCAGAGATGACATTGATTTGATAATTATTTGTAAGGAAAGCGGACGGCATTTGGAGCCCACCAAAGCAGCAGCCATGTCTGGGAAGCATGTATTAACGGAAAAACCATTGGAAGTTACTGAGGCAAGAGCTAATGAAATGATTGCGATATGCAAAACACAAAATGTAAAGCTGGGATGCATATTTCAGAACAGATTTAATAAAGGCTTTCAGCAACTAATAACAGCTGTTGATGATGGTGCGTTTGGAGAACTTATTCACGGAAATGCCTACATTAATTGGTATCGCGAGCCTAATTATTATAAAAACAGTAATTGGAGAGGCACTCTTAGTGGTGATGGTGGTGCTGCCTTTATTAACCAAGGAATTCATACCATTGATCTGCTAGTCAATATTATGGGTGATGTGAATTCAGTTTTTGCAAAAGTTAGAACGGTGATGCACGATATTGAGGGTGAAGATTTTGGACACGCTATGCTAACTTTTAAAAATGGAAGTTCAGGATCAATAATAGCTGCAACATCGCTCTACCCGGGTTACCCTGAACGATTAGAAATTTATGGTAGCAAGGGAAGTGCAGTATTGGAAGCAGGTGAGATCGTTCATTGGCATTTGATGGGCAAAAGTTCTGCTGAAAATAATAAAAGGACAAATGCTAGTTCTGGTTTTTCAAACCCTATGGCCATAAACCACCATGCTCATAAAATACAAATTAACGATATGGTTGAGGCAATTATACAAAATAGAGAAGCCTTGATTTCGGGACAAGAAGCCTTAAAATCGTTGAGTCTGATTGAGGCAATTTATAAATCTTCTGCCAAGAACAAGGAAATACATATGAAGTAAATTTTTTATTTTTCCACCTCAAACAATTAATGCCATCCCAATAATACTTCATTTTTTCTACTTGAAAATCATTTTAAAAAATATTGAAGCTTAGGGTTTCTTTCCAGTTATTTTGAGTTTAATGTGATTTAGAATGACAAATGTTCCTTTTTCGCAACACTTGTTATAATCCGCAACATAAATCTAAGCTTTAGGCTGTATATTGTTATTATGTTTGAATAAGTAGGCTTATTTTTAAATAGCAAATATCCTTAGCAAGTGTATTAATGGATATGGAGAATAAAAATTTCCAATATTTTAATAAATCTAAATAGGTGAACTGATGAAGAGAAAAGTTAATTTGAGTATTTTATTAGTACTGTGTCTGAGCTCACTCGTTGCTCAGAAAAAGCCGAATGTGTTGTTTATTATGACTGACCAGCAAACTTATACCATGATGAGCAACATGGGAAACGCGTATCTGAACACTCCAAATATTGACAAAATTGCTACGCAGGGCTATCGCTTTGATAAAACGTATTGTGTGAACCCTGTGTGCATGCCTTCACGGTTTTCATTGTTAACAGGGCATTATGCTTCCGAAGTAGGTGTAAAGGAAAATACGCAGAATTATGATACAACAAAAGTGCAACAAATACTTGCAGAAAGTTCTTTGGGAAATATTTTTCGCAATGCAGGGTATCAAACTTTGTATTCTGGAAAAACACACCTTTATGGAACTAAGGATGCCTCCGAGTATGGGTTTACTATAAATAATACCAACCCCTACGAAGAACCGGCCATTTATGCTGAAAAAGTACTTGCCGAAATTGGAGCCGAAAAGGAGAAAGATCCATTCTTTTTATTTCTATCTTTTATGAATCCTCATGATATTTGCTATAAAGCGGGTTTCGACAAGCGATTCCCAGAGGAATTGCCCGTTCCTAATGTTCAAGAAACAACAAGACTACTTGCACTTCAAAAAACATTAAGCCCTGAAGAATATCAAAAGCAAATTCCTCCAAGGCCAACCAATCTTACTCCGATTAACGGAGAAGAACAGGAGATGGTTGCCATGAGTTTGTTAGCCAGAGATTGGAGTGATGAGCAGTGGGATCTTTATAATTGGATGTATTACAGACTTACAGAAAGTGTGGATGCACTAATTGGTCGGGTAATGACAGCATTAAAAAATGCAGGTTTGGAAGAGAATACTATTGTTGTTTTTACTTCCGATCATGGTGAAATGAATGGCTCTCACGGACTTATTTTAAAAAATGTAATGTTTGAAGAAAGTCAACGTGTGCCTTTTATCTTTTCCGGTCCCGGAATTAAAGCAAATTATAAAGACACAACTTCGCTGGTTTGCAATGGCTTGGATTTAATTCCCACCTTGTGTGATTTAGTCGGTATTGAAGCTCCTAAAAATATTCCAGGAATATCATTAAAACCTTGGCTTACAGAAAATTCAATAAATCCAGTCAGAAAGTATTTAATAACGGAAGATTACAATGCCTTTCAAATTACAGATGGGCGTTACAAGTTTACTAT
>JAIFNJ010000211.1 GCA_020047835.1 Bacteroidota bacterium | reverse complement strand
TTTTGAATAATCTAGAGACTATTTTTTTTGTTTTTTTTCTTGTTTACTATTTTTTGGGGTTTTTCTTGGTACTTTTGCCTTAATTATGTCACTAATTCGATAATTAATTTCTTAATAAATATCGAGAATGTGAACAATATTTTAAGGTAAAGGAAAGACTAACGACTAAAATAACTGTTTCATGACAAAAAAAACAATTTCTTTCTTCTTTATTTTTCTTTGGATAATTACTAATTCATGGGGTCAAAAATCCGATACTACAGTAATTCTTAAATTTGAGATGAAAGAAGAAGTATCGCCTGCCCTTTGGCGCAAAACACAAAAAGCATTTGAAAAAGCAGAGGCCGAAAAAGCCGATTTAATTCTTATTCACATGAATACGTATGGAGGTTTGGTGACATCAGCCGATTCCATACGTACAAAAATATTGAACAGCAAAATTCCGGTATATGTTTTTATTGATAACAACGCGGCTTCAGCAGGAGCACTTATTTCCATTGCCTGCGACAGGATTTATATGCGTCCCGGTGGTAACATTGGAGCAGCCACGGTAGTTAACCAAACAGGCGAACAATTGCCCGACAAATACCAAAGCTATATGCGCAGCACCATGAGAGCGACAGCCGAGGCTCATGGAAAAGATACCATCATTAATGGCAAAGACACTACTTTTAAATGGAAACGTGATCCCAGAATAGCAGAAGCTATGGTGGATGCCGATATCTATATAAAAGGTATTACGGATACTGGCAAAGTGGTGACTTTTACCGCTAGTGAGGCCATCTTTTATGGGTTTTGTGAAGGAACTGCTGAAAACATTCAGGAAGTAATTGAAAAAGCATCTTTAAAACCTGCAGTAATTAAAGAATATATCCCAACAGGGCTCGACAATTTGATTGGATTTTTAATGAATCCGGTATTCCAAAGTATATTGATAATGGCAATTTTTGGCGGAATTTATTTTGAATTTCAATCTCCCGGAATAGGCTTCCCGCTTATTGTTGCTGCAACAGCAGCCGTTTTGTACTTTGCACCGCTGTATTTAGAAGGGATAGCGCAGCATTGGGAAATTGCCTTATTCATAGTTGGCTTGATACTTATTGGGGTCGAAATATTTGCCATTCCGGGTTTTGGGGTTATTGGCATATCAGGTATTGTATTGGCAGTACTGGGTTTAGCCTTAGCTATGGTTGAAAACTTCGATTTTAGCACTGAAGGTAACGGAGTGTTTTTACCGCTACTGGTTAAATCGCTGCTTTTAGTGGTAGGATCAATTTTTGTTTCCTTCATTGGGTCACTTTATTTTGGGAGCAGGATGTTTGAAACTAGTTTTATTTCGCGTCGGATAGCATTAAATAATATACAAGAAACCAGTCAAGGGTATTTGGGAGTTGATTCCAGTTTAAAATTATTGGTTGGAAAGACTGGAATAACTGAAACACCACTTCGGCCTTCGGGTTCCATTATTATAGATGGTAATACCTATGATGCAAGGGCTGAGTATGGTTTTATTGAACAAGGGCAAGCAATAAAAGTTACCCGGTTTGAAACAAACCAGCTTCATGTGGTAAAAATTTAGTGATAAATAAACCTAATTTTATTTTACCAAATTTCAGCTTCAAATTAACTGGAAAATATGTACAACATTCGGTCTTTTATCTCATCTGATTATCCTCAAATAGTGGAATTATGGGAAGAAGTAGGATTGGGAAATCCAGTAAGAGGCGACAACCTGCAACAAATTGAAAAAACCATTTCCATAGGTGGGGCTTTTTTCGTGATGGAAAATCAAACCGACCATACAATAATTGGTACTTCATGGATTACCAACGATGGCAGAAGGCTTTATCTGCATCATTTTGGAATAAAAAAAGAATATCAAGGAAAAAAATTGGCAAAGTCTCTGCTTACAGCTTCGTTAGCGTATGCAAAACGATTGAATCTTCAAATTAAACTCGAAGTACACAATCAAAACAAAAAAGCAATCAATTTGTATGAAAAAGCTGGATTTAAGTCATTGGGCGATTACCGTGTCTTTATTATTAGGAAATACACAGATTAAGTTACCTATTGAAATAGAATACCAAGCAATAATTTTAAAAACAAAAATCAACTCGTTATGAAACCAACAACTAATTTATCCCTTAGCATTGCTTTTATTGCGGCATCCATGATGCTAACTAATTGTGAAAGTATTAATAAAAATCCCGAAATAACTGTGTCAGAAATTAGTGAACACATTACCTATTTAGCCACCGATAGTTTAAAAGGAAGGTATCCCGGTGAAGCAGGTCACAATTTGGCTGCTTCCTACATTCACAAACAACTATCCGATTATGGTTTAGTTCCAATGGCAGATAACGGATACCAGCATTTTAAGGTAGTTACCGGCTGCTCCTTGGGAAAAAGCAATTATCTTCTAGTAAATAATGATTCCTTAACTCTTGATAAGGACTTCCGTCCATTAGCATTCAGTTCAAATGCTGAGACTTTGGGTGAAGTAGTTTTTGTAGGTTATGGATTTGAAATTGAAACCGATAGTTTGAAATGGAACGACTATGCAATGATAGACGCTAAAGGAAAATGGGTATTGGTGTTGCGGGAAGATCCGGAACCTGAAAACATGAACAGTGAATTCATTCCTTACGCCACCGATAGAGCCAAAGCTACATTGGCAAAAGATAAAGGTGCCGTGGGTGTTTTGCTGGTAAATGGTTTGAATACCTCCAAAATGGATCAGCCCATGGAACTAAACTTTGACCAAAATATGAGCGATGCCGGATTACCTGTGATTAGTATTACCCGTGAAGCTGCTAACCAAATTTTAAAAGGAAGTGCCACTATTGAGGAATTGGAAAATTCAATTGTGGAAAAGAAGAAATCAGTAGTGCTTCAAAGTAAAACCAGCATTACCGCTAACACAGAAGTTATTCAAAACCTTGCCGATGCTAAAAATGTAGTTTTTATGGTGAAATCTAAAAATTCAACAGATGCTAATGATTTTGTGGTTGTTGGAGCCCATTACGATCATTTAGGAATGGGGGGAAAGAGTGTCAATTCAAGAATGCCTGACACCCTTGCGGTTCATAACGGGGCCGACGACAACGCCTCAGGAGTTGCAGGAATGATTGAATTAGCCGGTTATTATCAAAACAAAGCTAAGGAGTTAAAGCAAAATATGGTATTTGTGGCTTTTGATGCCGAAGAAATGGGAGTTTTGGGTTCCCGGTATTTTGTTGAAAACTTGCCCGCTCCCATGCAAAAATCATCCGTAAAAGCCATGTTTAATTTTGATATGATAGGCCGGATGAAAGCTGATTCCATTGGTATTTCCATTGGAGGTACCGGTACAGCCCGTGAATTTGATTCGCTCTTAACCAGTCATAAACCAGCTTTTAATGTTACTTTTTCTCCTGATGGTTATGGTCCAAGTGATCACGCACCCTTCTATTCAGCGGATATTCCAGTACTTTTTTATTCTACCGGAGCTCATGAAGATTATCATACGCCACTCGATGATTTTGAAAAAATAAATTTTGAAAAAGAAGTTGAAATATTGAATTACAGCACCGGAATCATTACCGAAGTTGCAGCTTCTGGCGACTCCCTATCTTTTCAGTCTACCGGAACACCACCTAATCAAGGGCAGCGTCGCACTCGTTTAAAAGTTACTTTGGGTATTATTCCAGATATGGCAGGTATTCAAAAAGATGGATTGGGAGTTGATGGGGTTCGAAATGGCGGACCGGCAGAAAAAGGAGGTATATTGAAAGGCGATAAAATCATTGCTATCAACAGCCAGCCGGTTACAAACATTTACGATTATATGTTCCGGATGGCAAAGCTTAAAGTTGGATCAACCGCTATTGTTGAGGTGGAGCGAAACGGAACTAAAGTGGTTTTATTGATTCAATTGTAATCTGAAATGACTTTCGAACGATCCACATTTTTTGACGAAAATAAGCTTCCGGGAATTTACGATGCCTTTTTACTTATTCTGTTAACGGCTTTGTTTTCGTTGGCTTTAGGTTTGGTTATTGGATTATTAGTTGCCGTATTTCCAATTATTCAGCCATGGACTATCTTTTTAAGCTATACCTTAACTTTTGGAGTAGTATATTTTGTTGCCCGTTTTTTTTGGCAAACTAATAAAATTGATACTAAACGGGTTTCCTGGAAGGTCTATGTAATAGTTTCACCCATCATAATAGCTTTATCAATTCTAACGGAAGGACTGGTTGGTCTTATTCCAATGCCTCAAAAAATTCAAGAGTTTTTCGCCAGCATGGTACAACTAAATATTTATGGCTATTTAACCATTGGCCTTGCGGCTCCCATTCTTGAAGAACTTATTTTTAGAGGCATCATTCTTAAAGCGTTCCTAAAAAAATATGAACCCCTAAAAGCTATTATGTGGTCAGCCATAATTTTTGGAATTGCTCACATGAATCCTTGGCAATTTATTCCGGCTTGGTTAATCGGAATTTTTATTGGTTGGATTTATTGGAAAACCCAATCCATTTGGCCTGGAATAATTATACATTTTATTAATAATTCGTTCAGTTTTGCTTTAGGATATTGGGCCCGTGATATAAATGTATCATTTTATGATTTGACAGGCAGCTTAATAAATTATATAATACTTCTATTGGTTTGTGTAATTGTAAGTTCAACATTAATAATGATGCTTTCAAAATACTTTCAACAGCAACAGACTAAAACAATAATAGAATTGTAACGTTTAACACCTTAATATACTGAAAATGGGATAAATTCCCAGATTAAATATATAAAAAGAAAATGTTTAAATAATTTAAAACTTAATATATGAATGTAACTGTTAGAGCCATCCTATTTTGGATTTTGGCCATATTTATTACCCTGAGTGCTGCTATTTATCAACGCACAACCGGACCTACCTATCCTAAAAGAGTTGTTTTGAAAACGGATGCTGGTGACATTAAGCTCAAATTAATCCGGAGTTCTGAAGGATCTGAGAATTGTCAAATAGAATATCATATGACAGATACCGCTATTCATGCACAATTAGAGTACCGTCGGTACCCGACCAACGATGAATTTGTTAAAACAACAATGATTCGTAATGGAGATTTACTAACCGGTAGTTTACCCGGACAGGCACCAGCCGGAAAAATTGAATATAAAGTTGATTTTTACAAGAATGGACAGCTATTGAATAACCCTGATGAATTCCACACAGTGGTTCGCTACAAAGGTTATGTTCCTCGGTCAATTTTGACACCTCACATTATTGCCATGTTTCTTGCCATGCTTTTGGCCAACCTCGCCGGTATTATGGCATTGGCCAAACGCCCCCGTGCCCGCTTATACATGTGGCTTACATTTATTTTACTTACCATTGGGGGAATGATAATGGGACCCTTGGTACAATTGTATGCCTTCGGCGATTTATGGACCGGTGTTCCTTTTGGTTGGGATTTAACCGACAATAAAACGCTGATTGCTTATCTGGCATGGATTGCAGCTTTAATCATGAATCGTAAGGAAGTGAATTACCGTTGGATAATTATTGCTACTATTGTTACCATGCTCGTGTATTTAATACCTCATAGTATGTTCGGTTCGGAGCTGAATTATGCTACGGGAAGTGTAACTCAAGGGTGATTAAAAGAAACAAGAGTTGTTGGTTTGAAAATTATTGGGCTAAAGCCCAATATGGAAATACTTGAGATACTGGATTATAATTCTATTTTTTTATATTGAAGTTGAAATGAAGAAATTATTTGGTTCCGCTTTCTTTCTGT
>JAIFNJ010000224.1 GCA_020047835.1 Bacteroidota bacterium | reverse complement strand
CCCGACTCGAAGAAGCGAATAATACACTTTCAAAAATGTATTTGCTGTCGCCTTCGTCGGGAATTGCTATAATTAACAAAAGCTGGAGTAGTGGTAATAAATTTCAAGTTGGAGATCAATGTTGGGCTGGATTTCCATTAATACAATTACCAGATTTATCGGCACTGAGAGCTATGGTGAAAATTAACGAAGTTGACATATCAAAAATAAAAAAAGGATTGAAAGTAGAAATTAAACCGGATGCTTTTTCGGATAGTGTTTATACCGGACAAGTTACATCAGTAGCCAATTTGGCTATCAATAAGGACAATAAATCAAAAATTAAAGTTTTTCCGGTAGAAATACAGATTAATGAAACAAACGAAAAATTACTTCCTGGTTTGTCGGTAAGTTGTAGGATTATCGTAGGTACAATTAAAAATGCCCTTTCCATTCAATTGGATGCGCTACATTCCGAAGGAGCTAACAATTACGTCTTTAAGAAGACAACGAAAGGATTTGAAAAAATTAAAGTTGAAACAGGTGCAAGCAATGCAGATTATATTATAATCACCAAAGGTTTATCCGAAAATGATAAAATTGCATTGGCTGACCCATTTAAAGAAGAGCCTAAAAAAGATGGCAAACAAAAAAACGAAATTGATACTGAAACCTCAAAGCAGAAATAAAATGAAACTACATTGTAAATATCTATTCAAACAAAAAGAATTGTTCATATCGATGTTTTTTCCCTTTTGTCTCTTAAAATCGGATATTTTTGCGGACTCAATACGGCTAATATTAAAATAATAAGTAAAAACCTATGAAAGGGATAAAAAGGCTTATATTACTAATGGTTTCATCTGGAGTTGTTTTTCAATTTTCCTGTTGTAAAAATTCAGATCAAGCTGACATAACAAACAAACACCAGTACCGAAAAATTGTTGAAACAGGCGAACTTGCTGCGATAGATTCAAGGTCATTTATTATGCCCCGCTATGGTATGTTATGGCATCAAATGAAAGTAATAGGATTGTTAAAACATGGGTCAATAGTTAAAGCAGGTGATTCAATTATTCAATTAGATGCAACAGAAATTAAAAAATACATTATAGAACGTGAAAGTCAGTTGGAAACACAAATGGCTGTTTTCGAAAAACTTCAAGTAAATTTAGATAATAAAATTCAGGATTTAGATTCTAAACTAAAAAACGAACTCGCTTCCTTTGATTTAAAAAAATTAGAACTCGAATCCTCACGATTTGAATCGGATAGAATCCGAAAAATAAAATCTCTCGAATTTGACCAAGCTAAAATTGAGCTTGCAAAAGTAAAGCGTCAATTGGTGTTAAATAAAACTATTGATGATTATGAAATGAAAATTGAGAAAATAAGGGTGAAATTATTAAAAGATGAGATAAAAAACGCTTACGATATTTTACCTAAACTTACGATAAGAACGCCAATTTCAGGAATTTTTCAAATAGGTATTAATAGACAAACCCGCGAAATGATAAAAGTGGGTGATGATATTTATCAAGGTAATAATTTAGGAAATGTCCCGGATTTGAAATGGATGAAAGTGATTACTTTTATAAGCGAAAATGATTTTTTGAAAATAAAACAGGGTCAAAAAGTATTGATCAGACTGGACGCTTTGCCAAAAGTAAGTTTTGAGGGAAAAGTACAATACATCGGAAAACTCTGTCATCCAAAAGATGACAAATCGCGCCAAAAAGTTTTTGATGTTGAGGTAAGTATTTTAAAGCCCGATGAAAGATTAAAGCCCGGTATGACTGTGAGTTGTGAATTTAATTAACAAGATGGATTATGCAATATAAAGAAAACATCCGATTAGCTCTTAGAGGACTGATTGATCATAAGTTCCGGTCGTTCCTTACCATGCTGGGAATTATTTTTGGCGTAGCTTCGGTTATCACCATGCTTTCGATTGGCGAAGGAGCAAAGCGTTCGGCTATCGCAAAATATCAGGATTTAGGAGTGAATAACATCATTATTCGTGAAAAAAAATTATCTGATGAAGAATTGGAAGAAACGCGTGCTAAATTTTCACAAGGTTTATCCATTCAGGATGCTCTGGTAATTAAAGAAATTGTTCCGGGTGTATTGCGTACCGCTCCGCAAGCCGAAATTAGTACAGAAGTGAAATACACCGATAAATCGACTAAATCGACAATAATTGGAATTACTCCTGAATTTATTGAAATGTTAAACTTTAAAGCAGAAAAAGGTGATTTTATAACAGATGACCATTATAAACGCAGCTTGAAAGTTTGTGTTTTGGGTGCTAGTGTTGCTGGCAACTTATTTCGTAACGAAGATCCGTTAGGTAAGATGGTAAAAATTGAGGATCAATGGTTAGAAGTAGTTGGTGTATTAAAATCAAAAACACTCTTTACTGAAACAGTTGGTGAGTTAGCAGCAAGAGATTTGAATACTGATGTATATGTTCCTTTAAGCACATTTCTTAAACGTTTTACTCACGAAAAAGTGTTGGAAAGCGAAATACAACAAATTACTGTTGAAATTGATAATTCAAATAGATTAATGGAAGCTTCTGGTTTGATTGATGCCATTCTACAACGTCACCATTTCAATAATACTGATTATAATATTGTAATTCCTTATGAATTGCTCCGTCAAGAAGAAAAAGAAAAAGAAATTTACAATTTTTTGCTGGGAGCTATTGCTGCCATTTCTTTATTGGTGGGAGGCATTGGAATTATGAATATCATGTTGGCAACAGTCATGGAACGTACCCGCGAAATTGGTATTCGAAGGGCAATAGGAGCTCGAAAAGCTGATATTATGAGTCAGTTTGTTTCTGAAGCAGTTGCCATAAGCATTACCGGAGGTATAATTGGTGTGATTCTGGGAGTTACTTTGTCATTAAGTGTTTCTGCGTTTACTGATGTTGAAATCTATTTGCGGATGTACTCTGTGTTTATTGCTTTTGGGTTCTCAGTATTGGTAGGTATTTGCTTTGGCTATTTGCCTGCAAAAAATGCAGCGAATCTCAAACCTATTGATTCGATACGATACGAATAAATAGAACGATGGCTATAAAAATGAATTTCAAAATTAGTTCAGACAATCAAAAATTTGGAAATGAATAAAACAGGAAAAAACATACAAAACAATATTCTCACTAATTCATCGCAATTTGACTTAATAAATTCAATCGTTGCTGAGGTTCATTCATTAATAGAAATAAAAAATATGTCGAAAAACTATGTAATGGGCGACATAGAAGTTCCTGCTTTAATAAACATTAACCTTCAAATCAGGAAAAATGAATACTTGGCAATTATGGGTCCATCCGGTTCTGGAAAATCCACATTGATGAATATTATTGGTTGTTTGGATACGCCAACAAGTGGACAATACCTATTTAATAAAATTGATGTTAGCAGTTTGAACGATGATGCATTGTCGGCTATGCGTAACAAGGAAATTGGTTTTATTTTTCAGAATTTCAATTTACTTCCACGCCTTAATGCACTTCAAAATGTAGAACTTCCATTAATATATGCAGGAATTAAAGCTGCTGAACGAAGAGAAAGGGCACTCGAATCCTTAAACAAAGTTGGATTGGCCGATCGTATTCATCATAAATCCAGCGAGTTAAGCGGAGGCCAAAAACAAAGAGTTGCTATTGCAAGGGCTTTAGTATCAAAACCCGGAATTTTATTGGCCGATGAACCCACTGGTGCCCTCGACTCTAAAACCGGAGAAGAAATCATGATCTTGTTCGAAGAGCTACACAAAGAAGGTAACACAATAATAGTGATTACGCATGAGCAGGAAATTGCCGACCATGCACATCGCACCATTTTTATTAAAGATGGGCTAATTCACTCCGACAAACTGAATACAATCGAGAGTCAAATTTTAATTTCTAAACCCATAGCAAATTTAAACAAATAAGATATTGTGACATGAAAAAAATAACTATTTTATGCTTGGTTGCGCTTTTTCACTACCTTCCTTTAAGCTCTGAAACATATATTCTCGATTTGAAAAAAAGTATTGATATTGCAAAAGAGAAAAGTTTTAGCATGTTAAGTTTGGTTCAAGATCTTAAAATTGCAGAGTACAATCTTAAATCGGCAACTAGTAAACTCAAAACTCATATCAATCTGAACTTTGTTTCGCCACAATATACCGAAACTGTTCGCCAGTTCGAAGACAGCACGGGTATTTCATATTATCCCGTCAAACAATTGAACTACCAAGGTAATGTTAACATCAATCAGCCGCTTCCCACAGATGGTTACGTGTATGTAAGATCGGGATTATCAAATTATGATGATTTCAATAAAGATAACCGTTCGACTTACCTAAATACCCGATTTGGATTTGTGCAACCAATTGATGCGTTTTATGGATATAATTCTATAAAATCTACCCTGAAACAAGCAAACCTAGCATACGAACGTTCCAAAAAAGAATTGAAAAGGGAGGAATTAAATTTGATTTACAGGGTGAGTAATTCATTTTATAATTTACTTTCAGTACAAAAAGGTGCTGAAATTGCTCTTATGAATCTTGAAAGGCAAAAGGAGGCACATGAAATTGCTCAAAATAAGTTTAAAGCCGGGTTAATACGCGAGGTAGATGCATTGCAAATGGAGGTGGATTTGGCCGAAGCACAGAATAATTACGATTTGGCAAATGTTGACCAAAGTTCATCAATCAATGAATTCAAAGAACTGATTGGAATACAATTTACAGACAGTATTTTATTAAGCAGTGAGTTCAAATACGATATTGTAATTGTAGATCCTGAAAAAGCTGTGCAATATGCCCAAGAAAACAGATTAGAAATAAAAGAACAGGAGATACAAATTGAACTTAATAAAATCAATATCAGACGCCAAAAAGCTGAAGGAATGATTAAAGGTGACCTGACAGCATATTACGAAAAGGTAGGAGTAAGTAGCCAGAATATTGATACAAAAATCACGACAGCGGTCAAAAATTCGTATGATAATTTTATTAACCGCCCTCAAAACTATGGTATGGGGTTTACCGTAACGATTCCTATTCTTGATTTTGGTGAGAATAAAGCTTTGGTAAATGCTGCTAAAGCGCGATTGAAACAAAATGAACTTCGCAAAGAAGAAGTTCATCGAAGCATAGAACGCGAAGTTCGAAACTTAGTTGCCGATTTGAACAGTAGTTTGAAGCGCCTTCAATTACTTGAAAAAAATGTGCTTGTAGCAGAAAAAAGTTTTGCAATTACGCGTCAACGTTTCTCCGATGGCGATATCGATAGTCAGGGGCTTGCTTTAGAACGCAACCGATTGAATACAGCATATATATCTCATCTTCGTTCTTATATAAATTACCAATTGTATTTAGCCGACTTGATGCGAAAAACATTTTATGATTTTGGAAAGAATGAGTTGATTAAGTAGATTTTGTGAGGGTGCAAAATTTGTAATTGAGTGATTTTGGTAATTATAGAAACCCCGCTTAAACAAATAGGCTTGTAAAATTCTATGATTTTTGGGAAATTTTACTTAAATTGTCGATGGTTTGAAACAATTTATGTAAGTTTGTGCCCTGATTTTAAACTATAATCTAATGACTCAAAAAATTAAAACTTCTTCATCACGTTTATTGTCTCTCGATGTACTTCGCGGCATAACCATAGCCGGAATGATTTTAGTTAATAACCCTGGCAGTTGGGGTAAAATTTATGCTCCACTTGCTCATGCTCAATGGAATGGATTGACACCTACCGATTTAGTATTTCCATTCTTTATGTTTATTATGGGTGTTTCC
>JAIFNJ010000131.1 GCA_020047835.1 Bacteroidota bacterium | reverse complement strand
TATTGCAGCCCAAGGGAAAAGAGGCTTTGGGATACATTCACCTTTTGTTTTTAATTTAGTTACACAGGTTATTGGTAAAAACAAAAAACAAGCTTGCTTCCGCCATATCGAAAAACAAAGAAGTAACCTTCTTAAAAACCAACATATTATTGTAGTAACCGATTTAGGTTCCGGTGGTTTTGTTTCTAAAATGCCACAACGAAAAATTAAAGAAATTGCAAACCATTCACTCAAACCTCCCCGACAGGCCCAACTTTTATTCCGGTTGGTGAATCATTTTCAATTCAAGAAAATCCTTGAAATAGGAACATCATTGGGAATCACAGCTAGCTATCTGGCAAAAGGGAATCCTGAATCCAAGGTTATCACATTGGAAGGATGTCCAGAGATTTCAAAAATCGCGAAAAACACTTTTGAGTCGCTAAATTTAAACAATATAGAATTACTAACTGGTGAGTTCAGCCAAACCTTACCCCAAGTGATTAATTCTATGGAAACTCTTGATTTGGTGTTTTTTGATGGCAATCATAAAAAAGAACCCACTGTTGCTTATTTCAATTTATGTTTGCAGAAAAAACACAACAATTCTCTTTTTGTATTCGACGACATACACCATAATGCTGAAATGGAATTGGCCTGGGAACAAATAAAGCTAAACCCGGAAGTAAAGGTGACCATCGATTTGTTTTTTATGGGCTTGGTTTTCTTCAAGAAAGAGCTTACCAAGCAACATTTCAAAATAAGATATTAATCTACCGATATGCCATTCAAATCAACTACTTCGCAACATAGCTGTCGAGGTATAAAATAGAAGAAATCCAATTAACATAATAGCAAGCTGCCAGGAATATAACCCATAAGATCCCTCGACTGCGCTCGGGATCAGTTCGACTAAACATTTTTGTTTCTCAAAATTGAAGTCTCACAGATTTATAAACTACTTTTGCGTTTCTATCTAAGTATCTTAAATACCAAATCATGGAATACGTAATTGATATTCAAGAAATAAAAAAAATATATCAGGTCGGAAACCAAGAGGTTAATGCATTGGCTGGTGTTGATTTGAAAATTAGAAAAGGGGAATTTGTTGCCATAATGGGTCCATCGGGTTCGGGTAAATCAACACTTATGAACATCATTGGATGCCTCGATACCCCATCGAAGGGAACTTACTGGCTCAATGGCCGCGATGTAAGTAGTTTGGATGATGACAACCTGGCTTCTATTCGGAATAAGGAAATTGGCTTCATTTTTCAAACCTTCAATCTATTGCACCGTTATAATGCCCTAGAAAATGTTACGGTTCCTTTAATTTATGCAGGAATAAACCGAAACTTGCGCTATGAATTAGCCATTGAAGCTCTCAGGCAAGTTGGGCTATCGGACCGGATGGAACATAAACCCAATGAAATGTCGGGAGGTCAGCGACAGCGGGTCGCCATTGCCCGCGCATTGGTTAACAAACCATCCATTATTTTAGCTGACGAACCAACCGGTAATTTGGATTCTAAAACATCGAACGAGATTATGCGTTTATTGAACGAATTGCATCAAAAAGGCCATACAATCGTTTTGGTTACGCACGAAGAAGATATTGCCAAACATGCAAAACGGATTGTAAGGCTGCGCGACGGATTGATTGAGCATGATTATGCTCTTTAAAGAAGCACTACCGAGAATCTCTTATACATAAAGTAAAGGCTCATTAAATTGAGTCACGGATAATATAAAGGACTAACAATGAAAGTTTATACAAAAACAGGGGACAATGGCACTACCTCTTTAATAAGTGGCAAAAGAGTTCCAAAGTACCATACTCGGATTGAAGCCTATGGTTCAGTCGACGAATTGATGGCCTTTAATGGGCTACTTTACGACCATGTTACCGATACGCGGATAAAAGCCTTTTTACTGGAAGTTCAGGACCGATTGATGACTGCAGCTACATTGCTTGCTGCTGATTGCATTGATTGCGATTTTAAACTACCTTTTATTACCGAAAATGATGTGTTTGCTATTGAAAAGGAGATAGACCAAATGGAATTAGACTTGCCTTCACTCACTCATTTCCTGCTACCGGGAGGCCATCCTACCATTTCATACTGCCATGTTGCCCGAACAATTTGCCGCCGATGCGAGAGGCTTGCCTTAAAAGTTCACCATGAAGAAGCACCGTGCGAATTGGTAGTGAAATACTTGAACCGGTTATCGGATTATTATTTTGTATTATCACGCAAACTCACAAAAGATTTAAAAATTGATGAAATTCCATGGAAACCGCGATCCTAATATGGATTTTTTTTATATATATTTGCAAAATTTTGAAAAACAACGGTAATTAAAAACTATATATTATGTATTGGACACTTGAATTAGCTTCGAAATTAGAAGACGCTCCATGGCCAGCCACAAAAGAGGAACTGATTGACTTTGCCATCCGTTCAGGTGCACCTCTTGAAGTTATTGAAAATCTTCAGGAGATTGAAGATGAGGGCGATATTTATGAAAGCATTGATGATATCTGGCCAGACTATCCAAGTAAGGATGATTTCTTCTTTAATGAAGATGAGTATTAATAAAGCATTTTAAAAGCAGAAAGCCGATCTTTAAAGGTCGGCTTTTTTTATTCTTCCTGTGAATCAATTATTCCCTTCCTTCTCAGTTCTTTCTCCTTTAATGGTTGGGTATTTCCTTCCCAAATAAAAACATCGGTTGGAACCGTTGGACGCCAATCATTATACCAAACAAAATTTGAAACTTTCATTTCGCTCTTTGATAATTCATCCATCGGATGCATGGCACCTTCATATTCACTGCGATAGATAATGCGGCTAATTTTATTATTCTTAAGTATTAATGATATATTGGTACTTTGACTTTTATTAACGCCTATAATTCCAAATTCATCGGAAGGGAAATAAATGGTTTCACTCTTTTTATAGACATCAATTTTTGATAATTGATTGTTTTTTAAGTACCCGGTCATTTCAGTACCTTTAATCTGATTAAAATGTAGACTGTCTTCCATTGAAACTATTAGTCCTCCATTGTATAATTTAAATCGTTCGAGCTTTTCATTTACCACAAAAGCTTCAATATAACTGGAAGTAATCTGGTTTTGTTCCGCCCATAAAATCGGTGAGCCATAAAACCGGATAATGGAATCGGCCATCGAAAAGTACAAACTATCGGTTTTTGCCTGAAAATTCGATTTAAATATTTTTACATGATGGTAGGCTCTGAATATTCGATACGTATTGGTAGTATCGTAGTTGGCATACAGCGTATCGGCATGAAGGTAAACTGTATCCCCTTGCATAACACTCATCAGGAGCGCACTATCGGTAACAAAAAAACTCTCAGTTTCCTTAAAAACCTCTAAGTAATTACCTTTTACAATAATATTTTGAGCGGTATCGGTTGCCACCACATTTGAAAAGGCAATGCCGTGCTCTTTATCCCGATCGTAAAACAAACTATCGGCCCTTATACTTTGCTTAGGATTTGAATAAAAGGCATTATTTTTAAACAATGCTTTGTTTTGTTTGGTCTTGTAATAACCAAATTCGGCATACATATAATTTGAATCGTTGTAAAACTCAGTAGGTCCATAAAAAAAAGTAACTTTCGATTTGGTATCATATTTCAGGGCATCGGTGTACATTTGATATTCGCCCTTATTCTGATTAACCACTACCTTTTCTTTGAAGTAAATTGCTTGTTTCTTGTGATAATAATACCCTTTTTTGCTGGTTAGCGTGGTAGCACTATCAACTATCTGAGCATTATCGAGGTAATATCCAATATCATTACGAATATCATAATCGAGGGAATCAGTATACATAACAACTTGGGTATCGCGCAAAACCACATTTCTGCGGAAATAAGCCATTTTTGTATTGCCGTTATACCTCAAAAAATTGCTTCGCACATCCAATTTGCTGTCGCCCTTTTTGTACAAATGAACTTTTCCGTAAGCCTCAAACCAGTTCTTTTCGCCCATAAAATAGGCACTATCGCACTCCATAATGGTGCTGTCTTGCCAAAACATCACATTGCCAACTAAACGCCTTGCCCCTTCCCTTATTTTCTTATCGGAACGTAAAAAATCAGCGTGTTTTATTTCTATTTTCGAAGATTTTTGCGCTTGAAGACCGGATGGCTGAAGAATCAGCATCCAACTAAATAGAAGATATATTACAATAAATTTTCCCATTCAACAGCATCAAATCCCAACAAAGCTCTAATTCCGTAAAGAAACTACCCGATTATTTACCATTAATAGGTCTGGCTATCAATAATTTTCTGAATCAAATCGTCAACAGTTATATTTTCAGCTTCCGCTTTATAATTCCGAACAATTCGATGCCGCAAAATGGGAAATGCCACCTTTTTTACATCGTCAATGTCGGGAGAATATTTCCCGGAAACAGCAGCATGAGCCTTAGCTCCTAAAATTAAAAACTGAGAGGCCCTTGGACCAGCACCCCAATTAACATACTGGTTTGTAATTGGCAACGAATGTGGGCTATTTGGCCTTGTTTTAGCAACAAGGCTCACGGCATAACGCAAAACATTATCGTTAACCGGTATTTTACGTATTAGGTTCTGGAAATAAAGTATTTCATTGGCCTGAAGCATTTGCTTAACCTCTTTCTTTATATTAGAGGTGGTTTCGGAAACAATGGAAATTTCATCTTCCATTGAAGGATAATCAAGCCAAATATTAAACATAAACCTATCCAGCTGAGCTTCAGGAAGTGGATAAGTACCTTCCTGCTCAATAGGGTTTTGGGTAGCTAAAACAAAAAAGGGCTCCTGCAATGTATGAGTTACTCCTCCGGTAGTTACCGATTTCTCCTGCATGGCTTCCAACAAAGCCGATTGTGTTTTTGGAGGTGTTCTGTTTATTTCGTCGGCCAGAATAATGTTAGCAAACAAAGGGCCTTTCACAAATTGAAATTCACGCTTTTCGTTTAGAATTTCTGCTCCAATAATATCCGAAGGCATTAAATCGGGTGTAAACTGGATGCGCTTGTATTGCAATCCCAGCGACTGTGCAATAGTGTTCACCAATAAAGTTTTTGCTAATCCGGGCACTCCAATAAGTAAACAATGACCGCCGCTAAAAATTGAGATGAGGGTGCTTTTAACAATTTCATCTTGCCCAATGATTACTTTTTTAACTTCATTCATCAAAGCATCAAAAGAAACCTTTAAGGCATCTACCGCTTCCACATCATTATTGTATTTTACCATAAGTGATTATTTGTTCCAAACAGGATTTTTAAACGCACACTTTTTATAATCATCGTCGATTCGTAAGTATGTACTTTTAACTTTTTTCGAAACCCAATCATCAACGAAAGTGGTTTTTTTCTTTTCTAAGGCCAAATCTTGTATCCGCTGATAATCATCTTTTAAATTGGCAACATGTGCTTCAGTTTTTGTTTTCAGCAATACTATTTTATATACCGTTTGACCCGAAGCATCTACTGTTTCAAAAGGAGTAGATATTTCACCTACCTTCAAATCCTGAATAGCATTCGCCAGCTTTGGTTCCAATTGACCTGCCTCCCATTTTGAATTTCCTGTTTGTGGGTTAATAATTATGCCTCCATTCAATCGCGTATCTTCATCTTCTGAAAACTTCCAACATCCTTCTTTGAAGGTAATTTCCTTAGTTACAATTTGAGTCCGAACACTATCTAAGCGCTGCCTGGCTTTCTTTTTCTCATCAGGACTAATCTTAGGCTTTAAAAGTATATGGCGGCAATTAATGCGTTCCCCTTTC
>JAIFNJ010000174.1 GCA_020047835.1 Bacteroidota bacterium | reverse complement strand
TAAAGTTGGAAAGCAGGTATCAGAAGATTTTGGCATGAAAAACGGAGTTGAAGTTACCGAAGAAGTTTTTGAAGGAACCAATTCGCTAGTTTTTGATCAGGCTGAGAATAGATTACATACTATTAAAGCTGTGATGGTGGCTACCTTAGGGCAATAGTCTGAAGTTAGAGATTAGAAGTTAGAGAATAGAAATTAGAAGTTGGAAGTTAGAGATTAGAATTTTTGATTTTTAATGATAAGATAAAAATTACAAAAAGCTACCTGTGAAATCAGGTGGCTTTTTTTCAAAAATACTCAACACTAATCCCATTTAAGATAACAATTAATTTATCATGTTTTAACCCTTTTATTCCATGAAAAAATTCCTGATTTATTTGCTTCTTTTTACCAATTGGATTGTTGGTTTTTCTCAAAAAAAAGTAATCACACCAAACGATTTTGCCAATTGGAACCGAATTGAAAACCGATTAATCAGTAATGACGGAAAATGGGTTGCTTATGAACTAAATCGTCAAAAAGGAGATGGAAATTTAATCATCCACAATGTAGAAAAGCAAACTAACGACACCCTGTTTTTAGGTTACCAAGCTGTATTTTCGCCCAATTCCGATTTCATTGCTTATAAGCTGAAGCCAGCTGCTGATTCATTGCGAAAAGCTAAACTGGCCGAAGTTAAAAAAGAAAAAATGCCAAAAGACAGCATGGCTGTCTATAATCTAACTACCAAAGAATCTATCAAATTCCCAAAGCTGGTATCTTTTGCTGTTCCCCGAGAAAAAACTTCATGGGTAGCCATTCATTTAGAATTTGAGGAATTAAAAGCCGACACCACTCCAGCTGATTCATTACAATCCCCACAAGACAAAAGCCTTGAAAAGAATAAAGACAAAAAAAAGAAACCAGAAAAAGATAGAAAAGACTTAACGGTTTTAAACCCAATAAGCCATCAACAATTTGATTTTCAACGTGTGGAAGAATTTCAATGGTCGAAAAATGGGAAAACATTGGGTATGGTAACCAAAGTAAACGATACCGCCAAAATATATGCCCTGTTGCGTTTTGATACGCAACGTTGCTTAACCGATACGTTACTTAAAGATTCCATTACTATTAAAAACATTGCTATTGACGATTCTGGGTTACAAATGGCATTTTTAACCAGTCGCGATACGGTTAAAGAGAAAGTATTTGCTGCTTGGTACACTTCATTCGACAAAATTGGGATTCAACGAATTGCCGATACCACAACCCAAGGAATACCCATGGGTTGGGCTCCCAGCGAAAATGGCAGTTTGTATTTCTCGGAAGATGGAACTAAACTTTTTTTAGGTACAGCCCCCAAACCAATCCATGAACCAAAAGATTCAATATTGGACGAAGAAAAACCCAAACTCGATTTGTGGAGCTATAATGATATTGAAATACAACCGGTTCAGCTTAAAAATTTGGATAAAGAAAAAAAACGAACCTATTTGGCCTTGTATCGGATAAAAGAAAAGAAATGGCTCCAATTAGGTGACACCTTGTTACCTACGGTTAGTTTAATCAATAAAAACAACGGTGATTGGGCATTGGCCTCAACCGACAAACCCTATTTGCGCGAAGCATCTTGGAACGACCGTTGGCTTTCCGATTTCTACCTCATTGATTTAAAAAGTGGTTCAAAAAAACACGTATTGAAAGCTAGAAATCAAGCACAGCTATCCCCTACCGGGAGATTTGTGGTTTGGTATAATCTCGATGACAGCAGTTACTATGCCTTAGATAATAAAACAGGGAAAAATACCTCACTCACAAAAAATATTTTGGTGCCGTTTTACGACGAACTCAACGATATGCCTACCGATCCAAATCCTTATGGAGTTGCCGGTTGGACCGAAAACGATGAACAGGTTTTAATTTATGACCGTTTCGATATTTGGAAAATTGATCCCACCGGTAAACAACTACCAGTAAATGCCACCCAAGGTTTTGGTCGGAAAAACCAGATTTGTTTCCGCTATTTGAAATTAAATCCTGAATTGGTTTTTATTCCAACCAATGAACCCATAATACTTTCCGGGTTTAATGAAACCAATTATCAAGATGGCTTTTATTCCTTACAGCTTTCTGAAAACAATAGCCCAAATGAATTGCTTGTAGGTGACTTTAAATTAGGCACCTTAACTAAATCCAAAGAGGCCAACCGGGTTATTTGGTCCTGGCAAACGCTCAGCCAATATCCGAACATCCGTACCAGCGCGTTAAATTTTAAAAATTCACAACAGCTATCGGATGCCAACCCACAGCAAAGCCAATATAATTGGGCTACAGTAGAATTGGTTACGTGGAATTCTTTTGCTGGCGATACGCTAAAAGGACTGCTTTACAAACCCGAAAACTTTGATGCAAGTCAAAAGTACCCAATGGTAGTTTATTTTTACGAACGCAGTTCCGATGATATTCACCAGCATTATTTGCCCTATCCAAGCCACTCAACTATAAACCGGACAGAATATGCCAGCAACGGTTACCTTATTTTTGTACCCGATATTGTTTATAAAACCGGTTATCCCGGACAAAGTGCCTACAATGCGATTATAAGTGGCGTTAATTATTTGACCAATACCTTCGCATTTATTGATGTAAAAAAAATGGGATTACAAGGGCAAAGTTGGGGTGGTTACCAAACTGCCTATCTTATAACCCAAACCAATCTTTTTGCTGCCGCCATGGCTGGAGCTCCTGTGAGTAACATGACCAGTGCTTATGGTGGGATACGCTGGGAAAGCGGAATGAGCCGGATGTTCCAATACGAGCATACCCAAAGTCGAATTGGGGGCACTTTGTGGGAAAAACCGATGTTGTATTTCGAAAACAGTCCGCTTTTTTATGCACCAAAAGTGGCTACTCCACTACTAATAATGTCGAACGATAACGATGGAGCGGTTCCCTGGTATCAGGGAATTGAGTTTTTTATGGCTCTGCGCCGCTTGAACAAGCCGGTTTGGTTGGTTAATTATAATGGTATGGCACATAATATTGAAACAAAATATTGGGCCAACCGCATGGATTTGAATATCCGGATGATGCAGTTTTTCAATCATTACCTAAAAGGGAAACCGGCCCCCGAATGGATGGAAAAAGGAATTCCAGCTATAGATAAAGGCAAAAGATTGGGATATTAACATATAATAATTTTGCTTAAAAGAAATCTAACAAATCATTTGAAAATCATCAAAATAGGTGCAACATTTTACCTTGAATACAACCTGCTTTATAAAAAAGTAAAATAGGAAGTATTAAAAATGTTTGAAACAATGAATAATGTTGCTAATTTTCCGGGAAATTGGTGTTTCTAAACAAAATTTCTATGGACCATTTCCATTTTCAAAGACCTATAGCTGATCCTGTATTTGCATTTACCCTTTTACTTTTCATTTTTCTGTTTTTTCCTTTGATATCAAAAAGGATGAGAATTCCTGGAATCATTGGTTTGTTGGTTGCAGGAATTCTTATCGGACCCAAAGGTTTTAACCTTATCTCAAAGGAAAGTGGTATTGCATTATTCGGAACGGTTGGGTTACTGTATTTAATGTTCATTGCCGCATTAGAAATTAATTTACGTGATTTTAGGCGATTTAAAAGTCATAGCATAACATTTGGGGCATTAACCTTTTTTCTGCCACTTATACTTGGCTTTTTAGTAACCCATTATATTTTTAAACTACCCCTTTATTCAGCTATTTTATATTCCAGTATATTCTCCACACACACCCTTATTTCGTATCCAATTGTAGTAAAGTATGGAGTATCGCGCCACAAGACAACCGCAATTACCGTTGGTGGCACCATTATTACAGATACAGGTGTTTTGTTGCTGTTAACCATTATCTCATCGTTAGTTGGAAATGAAACAAAATGGTACTTCTTTATAGAATTGATTATCCGTTTTACTATTTTTTCATTAATTGTTCTTTATGTGTTCCCAAAAATCAGCAAATGGTTTTTGCGCAATTTACATGGCGATCATGGGTTACAATATGTTTCAATATTATTTCTGGTTTTTCTGGCCGCATTGCTGGCTCAACTGCTAAAAATAGAACCCCTTATTGGTGCTTTTTTTGCCGGTCTTGCATTAAATAAGCTGATACCGCATACATCACCTTTAATGAACCGTATTATGTTCATTGGTCAAAATTTGTTTATTCCTTTTTTCATCATTAGTATTGGAATGCTTATTGATTTGTCGCTGTTTTTTACCGATTATCAATCATTGATATTTTCCATCTCAATTTTAATATTAGCCATTTTTACTAAATATATTGCTGCAGTTGCTGTGGGAAGGCTTTATAAATATACCGTAGCTGAACAAAACCTTATTTTTGGGCTGAGCGCATCACATGCTGCCGCTACCATTGCCGTAGTTGTAGTGGGAAATCGGATTGGGTTGTTCGATGAATCAATCATGAACAGTACCATTGTGCTTATTTTTGTTTCGTGCATGGTTAGTTCTTTTGTAACTGAGCGAGCGGCACAAAAAGTTTCAATCCAAGTTGATGATAAAAAACCAAACGCTGGTTCCACAAAAATCGACAGGATTCTGGTTCCCATATCGAATCCAACCACTTTATCCCATTTGCTTGACTTTTCCATTGTTCTCAAGAAATCGCCCAAACAAATACCCATATATCCATTAACGGTAATTTCAGATTTCAAGAAAGCTCATGTTTTGATGGATGCATTTCACAAAAATATTGACAAATATGCCATTGATGCCTCATCAACAGAGCATTTGCTTAACCCAATTGTAAAAAAGGATATATCGGTGGTAAATGGCATTTTAACTGCAGCCAGCCAAAATCATATAACCAAAATTATAATTGGCTGGAATGGGAAAATAACTACCAGCAATTACTTTTTAGGAACCTTGCTTGAAAGTTTGATACACAAAGCAACACAAATGATTGTGGTAATAAAGCTTAGCAAACCTATTGAAGAATATGAAAGAATACGGATATTCATATCTTCCGATGCAGAATATGAAACCGGTTTTAGTGAAAGTATCGACGCCATTATAAGTTTGTCGGAACATATAAAAGCAATACCCCTGTTTTATGGATCAGAAGAAACATTAAAACAAATCAAAAACATTGCAGAATTACGACACGGGAATAGTTATGGACAGTATGAAGTTTCAACCCATTGGAAAGCCATACAGGAATCCCCACCCAATTCATCGCAAAATGAACTCACTTTTAGCATATTGGCACGCCCTATGTCACTAAAATTCAATTCTGATAATGAAAAGGTGACCAAGAATTTTTCGAAAAACTACAGTGATTATAGCTTTGGGATTATTTATCCGGCTATTGACGAAAATACCACGCAAATTGTTTAACCTTGCTTATTCCACAAACAGCACCAGCCCTTTTAAATACTCGCTTTCAGGGTGGTAAATACTTATTGGGTGATCGGCCGGTTGAGATAGCTGGTGCAAAATACGAACGTTACGGCGGGCATTGGCGGAGGCCGCAAATACCGATTTACGGAACTCATCGCGGCTCACTGCTTGCGAACAGGAAAAGGTAAACAAAATTCCACCGGGCTTTATTTGCTCTAATGCTTTTTGGTTTATGCGCTTGTATCCTTGCAACGCATTGTTCAGTGCTTTTTGGTGCTTAGCAAAAGCGGGCGGATCGAGGATGATGACATCGTATTTTTCGGTGGTTTGGGTAAAGAAATCAAAAGCATCCATGGCGAATCCTTCGTGAGGAGCATTTTCGCCAAAGTTTAGCGCTACATTTTTGTTGGTTTGCTCAATAGCC
>JAIFNJ010000111.1 GCA_020047835.1 Bacteroidota bacterium | reverse complement strand
TAGCCTGATGCAAATTTTCATATCAAAAAAGAAATATTTTCTAAATGATAGGAATACAAACAACAAGTGATTTCATTTTTCAAGCACTACAATATGGTTTACTAAGGAATGATTATTCAATTCCTTTATAACACGTAACCCGGCCTTGTGAGCCAAATAAGCAATACCTCCATTTTGCATATAGGATTTATAATTCCTATAATGTTCGGTACCGGCTAAAAACTCAATACCTCTGCTTACATGCCCTTCGAACTTTTTTGTTCTTGGAAAAACATAGTCACCGATGATTATTTTATTGGCTACTTGGGCTATGGCATTTAACAACGTTAACCGTTCTTTTTCATCCACTTCGTGAATAACATAGGTTAGAATGGCATAATCAAAAGGTTTTTGTCCGTTAGTTGCTAATATACTAACAGTACCCTGTTTAAAGGTTATCTTGTTATTCGGTTGTTTTTTTAACGTGCGATTGGCTCTGTCAATATTCCGTTTCGATAAATCGATTCCCAAAACTGATTCACAGGAATCGGCCAAAGTAAATGACAACCGACCGGTTCCGCAGCCTACATCCAATATTTTTGATTGGGGTTCAATGATGCTGCTAATTTGCGCAAATAAAGTATCTTGATTGGGTGCAATAACGGTATCATAAAACCAGCCATCGTACCAATGATTTTTGTTTTCTGCCATGTTGTTATATTTTATAGGTCAAACTACCATTGGGACAGGCTGCCACACACTGCAGACATTTGGAGCAGGTGTAAGAATCGCCTGGCCTTATCTGAGAAGGTTTGTAAAGGCTGAATTTTTGGGGTTCCATGGCTACAATGTAACATTTCTTGTCGCAGATGCCGCAGTTTTTGCAACTGTCGGTGTTAAGCTTAATTTTAAATAGGGAGTACCGGTTTAACCAGCCCGATATCCAGGCAATGGGGCAACCCAGCTTATGGTATTGGTACATCTGGCGTATTTTACCATCGGGACTTAAGCTCATCAGCATTTCCATGATTAATCCCATGGGGCAAACCCATCGGCAGAATACCTTGCCGAAAACCACACCCAGCAATACTCCTGCCAATAGCACATACCAAAGCGAAATATGGAATTGTGAAATGGCAATGTAAAGGCTGACACCTAAAAGGGATAATATGATTATTCGTTTGTCGACCAAAATTTTTAATAGTTTCCGCATGTTTAAATAAAGGATTTGAATTTGTGTTTTAATGATTGTTTTACAACCCCGGTAATCTTGGAAATAAGCTCGTTTTAGAAATTTTTGAATAGAATCCCCAACCTCTTTTCATCCAATGACCAATAAACGGCATCGGTATAACAAAAGCTTTTTCATTGTCCCTAAAAACAAAAGCGGCTCCATTTCCAGTGTCCATAACACATAATATGTTTACGTGTTGTTTGTACCCTTTCCTTTTTGACGAACCTTTATCGGTTTCAATTATATTGTACGCGGCATTTCTTCCCATTAGTTCGGCAATATGACCTTGTTTAGCCATCCATTCGGGACCTTCAAGTGATGCCGCGTCGCCAATTGCATATATATCCGATGAACCATGCACCAAACCTGTATCGTCAATAAGTACAAATCCGGCTTCGCTCAATGGCAAATCGGAATTTTTTAATACTGAGTGGCCGGTAGCCGCAGAAATAAACATCGTTAAATCAGAATCAACTTTGCACCCATCTTCAAAAATAACTCCGTCACTAACAAATTCTGTAATTTTTTTGCCGTACTTGGTATTTATATTGGAACCACCCATCATTTTACCCATAAGCTTGAGAGAGCTTTTTCCCATGCGAGCACCCGGTTCGTCCATGGGCGCAAAAAATGTGAGCTCAAAATTATTGCGGAGTTTTTTCTTATTTAACAGGTTGTGGATATTAAATACCAACTCAAAAGCAGGACCCCCACGTACCGCTGATTTGTCTTTAGGGTTTCCTCCAAATCCAATGGCAATTTTGCCATTTCCTTTTTGTATGAGCGCGTCAATTTTGTTGCGCAAAGCTTCTGCCATTTGAGGTTTACCGCATATTGAAAGGGTATGTTCCATCCCTTTATGTTGCAATTTTTCTGCACCAAAAGCTACTATCAGGTAATCAAATTCTAACAAATGGTTCTCACAATGCACTTTTTTATCAGCACTGATTATGCTTTTTACTGAATCAATTACCAGTTCAAATGGATACCGCTTTTGTATTTTACTCAGCGGCACTTTTACATCTTCAAACTTTTTTATGCGCACAGGCACCCATATTGAAATGGGATAAATATAAAGGTAATCGCGATCGGATACTAAGGTTACTTTAAATTTTTTACTTCTAACAAGTTCAATAGCCGCTTGCACTCCAGCAAATCCGCCACCAAGAATCAATACTTTCTTCATTTGTTGAATTATATAAATCTGTTGACTTTCAAAATTTTAATGCTAATTTCAAGTTTAGCTTTTTATTCTACTGCATACCATCAGCTGTCAAGGTAACTTTTTGGCATATTTATACCTTGATTGGAGTGCAACCAATCTGAAAATTTAATTTGAAATATAGGCGTGGGTCAATTTACTTTTTAAACGGACCAATCACCGATTTAACAATCTCAAACGATTCATCGGTAGCCCCTTTTATGGCTTCAACAGCTATGGCGGAATACCCGGCTGCCATAGCAGACATGTTTAGCAAGGTTACATACGTTTTGCCATCGGTTTTTTCATACACCGAAATGCGGCAAGGCATCATAACCGAAACAATCCGTTCGTCGTTTTTTTCAAGCATCTTGCCCGAATATTCCGGCTTGCAAATCTCAATTACTTTCACGGGTAGTACCTCTTTGCCCGATTTGGCCAACGATTGCTGAAGGTCATGAACGGCAGGGTTTTGCCAATTTTTTGCTGCTGAAGCTGCAATAAGCTTATCAACAGTGGTAGCCACGTTAAAAGGGCTTACCTGTTCTACAATGATTTGATTTGAGTTCATAGGAAGTTTTTTATTTTCGATTAATTAAATTCCTTAGCAATAGCAATAGCAGCAATGGTTCCATCGGCCACTGCAGTAGTTATCTGGCGATATTTTTTGCTGATAATATCGCCAACTGCGTAAATATCAGGCAAGTTGGTTTGCATATCTTCGTTGGCTTTAATGAATCCCCAATTATTCATTTCTGGAAGATGTTCTCCCAATACTTCAACATTCGATTTAAACCCGATAAATACAAAAACCCCATCAGAGGTCAATTCTTTCGTTACTTTGGTTTTCAAATCTTCTACGATGGTGATCATTTTACCATCAAGTTTTTTGAAGCGGCGTGGTTCGTGTTCGTACATCACCGATATTTTTTCGTTTGCCTGCAATTGTTCAATAGCTGTTTTGTTGGCAGTGAGTTTATCAAACTGATGAATCATAGTTACTTTGCTGGCAAATTTGGTGATAAACAGCGCTTCTTCCACGGCTGAATTTCCGCCGCCAATTACGGTAACTTCCTTATCAACATAGTATTTGGCATCACAAGTGGCACAATACGAAATTCCTTTTCCTTTGTATTCGCTTTCTCCTTCAGCATTCATCGTGTTTGGAGTAGTACCAGTAGCGATAATGATTTTTTTAGCTTTAATGGTTTCTAATTCATCAATAACAATTTCTTTTTTCAACAAATCTACTGAAGTAATATCCACTGCTACTTTAAAATCGATGCCCGTGTGTTTAGCCTGTTCGCTCATAAAGTGCGCCAACATGTATCCAGGTTGTGGTTTCTCAAAGCCCGGATAATTTGAAACTTGATGCGTAATACTCATGTAACCACCAGGCAAAGATGGGTCAATAAGCACCGTTTTAATTTTTGCCTGACCAAGGTAAATTCCGGCTGTTAATCCTGCGGGACCACCGCCCAAAATAGCCACATCGTATTCCGAAACAGTTTTTTTCTGATTGGCTTTCACGGCAAATACTTCTTCGGCTGTTAGCATTTTATCCAGTCGCTCAACAATTTCTGATTTTTTAATACCACCGCTGATGGAATCCGATACTTGTTTTCCATTTTCGAAGAATAAAAGGGTAGGCGAGGAGCTTACTCCTAGTTCTGTTGCCAACTCCCGATTTCCCTGGCGGTAAATTTTGAGAAACTTAATTTTGCTGCTGTATAATTCGGCCATAGCATCAAACTTTGGGGCTAATGCCTCACAAGGGGGGCATTCAGTGGAATAAAAATCAAGAACTACTTTTCCTCCATTTAATACTTCTTTTTCGAATTCTGCTGATGTTATCTCTTTCATAGTAAATCGTATTAATTTTTTAATGCTTCAATGGGATTGTGATTGTGAACCCTGTCCTTAACCAGTAAAGTAGTGGTGTAGGACTCAATATTTTTTGTGAAAATTATGTCGTGACCTAGGCAAAGCCCCATGGTAATGGTCAAATCAACGGTTTCGCTGTTCAGCTGAGCCGCTTGGGCCAATGGATTGCAGGATACCGATTTTATGGTGCTGTTGTCATTCACCTCTGATTGCTTAAATCCACCGGTTGTGCAAGAAACAGGAATGGTTTTAAATCCCGATTCGCGCAATATTTTTGCAATAAGTTTGGCATCTTTTTCCATTCCATAACAATAGGCCAATCCAATCCGTTTAAAATTCATCTCTTTTGAGAATTCAATAATTTCCTGCAATCGGGATAACGTACCTGCTCTTCCATGGTCAACAAGGACTGCCGCTGCCTGAATTATTTTCTGGTTATCGGGCAAGTGATACGTTTCAATAAGCGATTCCCCGTCAAATTTTTGAGCAGCACACGATTCCGTTACCCGGCAATTTTTGGTATTACATTGGGTACAGTCCATTATTTAGGTTCAAGGTATGATGCAAATCCTAATTCCAGCAATTCTTTCACCGGCCGGCAATCGGTGGAACAAACACTTCCGGTTCTATTTTTAGCTACTGAACCGCAACCACCACCGCAGGCCAGTTGTACATTGCAAGTACTACATTCTTTAATTGCGGTAACATCGCGGTTTTCCCATTCGTTTATCAAATCCTGTTTACGCGAAACAGTGGGATAAAATGTTCCCAACGATTCATCGGCTTTGCCCACAGTAGCCGTACAGGAATAAATCTGTCCGGTATAATCGAATGCCCATTCTGTCTTGCAAGCAGGGCAGGCATCAAACAGTGGATCAGGCAAATCCCCATTTTCAGCAAGGAATTTGGATATGGAATAGGCCGGTTTATAAAACTCCACAATATGTGGGTTTTGCTGAATCAATTGGTACATTGTTTCATACAGCGAAACCCGGCTAAAGAGCTTATCGGGAGCCGATTGACAATGGTGCAGTTCGTAGTTACGGCCAATTTGTGTTTTGAAGTAAGGGCTTTTTGTCCATCCTTTGTCAATAGCAAATTGCGCCAGTTCCGGTAAATTGTTCATGTTTTCCTTATCAACCACCATCCGTAAGTTAACGGTAAGTTGGCTGGTAATGCAGGCATCAATTCCGGCAATAATGTTGTCAAAGGTTCCGGCTCCTCCTTTAAGGATGCGCCGGTTATTATGAACAGCGGCTGTTCCATCAAGGGTTATCTGAATTTCACGAATGTTTCCTTTTTTCAAAATATCGATATATTCCACCAAGGTATAACCATTGGTAACAAAACAAACTTCCAATTTGGCCGTGTTTGCTTTTTCAATAAGGTACGAAATGATTTCCTTTTGTTTTGGTGAGTTCAGCAACGGTTCCCCACCAAAAACGGTGATGTATTTTTTCCGGCCAGCAAATTCAGTCTGAATGTAAGTAAAAAACGCATCAACAATTTCATTAGTCAACTGACCGGT
>JAIFNJ010000037.1 GCA_020047835.1 Bacteroidota bacterium | reverse complement strand
GAAGAGGAAGAAAACCTAACACCGATGCAACCTTTAACCTGTGACGAATTGCTGAAAGGCGAAATTGTCTTTAAAAATCTATCGTTTAGTTATCCCAACCGCGATGAACAAGAGGTATTGACCAACCTGAACCTGACTATTGATGTAAACCAGCAAATAGCTTTGGTTGGGCCCAGTGGCGCCGGAAAATCAACACTGGCTGCTTTAATCCTGCATTTGCACAATCCCACTTCCGGTGAAGTATTTTTTGATGGAAAGGAAAGCCGTACCATTCCATTAACCGTGTTACGCAGTCAAATAGCATTGGTTCCGCAGGATGTTTTTCTTTTTGGGGGAACCATCCGTGAGAACATTGCTTATGGAAAACCTTCAGCCACGGATGAGGAAATATACGAAGCTGCCAAAAAAGCCAATGCCCTTGAATTTATTGAGCGATTTACCGAAAAATTTGAAACCTTGGTGGGAGAGCGGGGGACTCAGCTTTCAGGTGGGCAGCGGCAACGGATTGCCATTGCGCGCGCCGTGCTCAAAAACCCACGGATATTGATACTCGACGAAGCCACCTCTTCGCTCGATTCAGAATCGGAACGGCTGGTTCAGGATGCTTTGGAAAAATTGATGAAAGGGCGCACTTCCATTGTTATTGCCCACCGGTTATCAACCATCCGTAAGGCTGACCAAATTTGGGTACTCGACAAAGGAACGGTGGTGGAAAAAGGTACCCACGATGAGTTGATGCAAATAGGAAAAGGGATCTATCGGAATTTGAGTGAATTGCAGTTTGTGGGGTAAAAAAATCAAGAATTTATTTTAAACTCAAAAAGGAACCATTAAACGTTGAAATATGAAAACATCGCACATTTATCCCAAAGCGCATACGTTGAATGTATATATAACTATTAAAGGATGCGCCGATGCCATTGAATTTTACAAAAAAGCATTTAATGCTACCGAACGGTTGCGGTTATTGATGCCCGATGGAAAAATTGCCCATGCCGAAATTGAGATGGAAGGATCGTTGCTGATGATGGCGGATGAAAATGTGGAATGGGGAAATAAAAGTCCCCAAACTATTGGCGGAAACCCCATGACTTTTAGTTTGTATGTAACCGATGTGGATCAATCGTTTCAGAAAGCCATTAAAGCCGGAGCATCTGCAATTATGCCAGTGCGCGATGAATTTTATGGTGATAGGGCGGGTCAAGTTATGGATCCATTTGGTTACAAATGGATGATTGTTACCCACATTGAAGATGTGAGTGCTGAAGAGATGCAAAAAAGGATGGACAAAATGTTTTCGGGACAATAATCAAAAAAGATAATTATGAAAGATTTTGTGTTGATTTTTAGAATGGACATAACAACAGAAGAAGCTCAACCCTCAAATGACCAAATGAAAATCTACATGCAACAATGGGAGCAATGGATTGCTGGCATTGCATTTAAGGGAAACCTAGCCGATGGGGGCAATCATTTTTCTAGACAGGGGAAAGTATTAAGACCAAAAAACAATATAGAAGAAGGGCCATACACCCAAAATAGGGAATCGGTAGCTGGATATATCAATATTAAAGCCAGTGATATAGAAGATGCTGTTGCCATAGCAAAAAAATGTCCCATTTTGAATGGAACAGGAACCAGTGTGGAAATACGGGAAATATCTAATCCTGGCGAATAGAATCAAAAATCGGTAAAGTAATTTTGCATTTAGTGTTGTGTTAAATTAATTTTGTCTGATTTTCAAAAAAATATTCCCCCTTCGCCTACCGGCACTTCCACCAGGGGAAGACTTGTCACTCAATCGGAGCAAGTTCTCCCCTTGGTGAGAAACCCGAAGGGAGAGGGGGAAAAGTCATAATTGTTCGCCAAAATATACTTAACAAAACACTAGGAATTTTGTCTAAATTGCAAAACACTCTAAATATAATTGACACCACTTTACAAAATTTCATAATAATTACTCAATGAAACTTAAAATAGAAAAACTCCCTTTTGGTGATAAGCCGGAAACCAATGGCCCTGATAATGAAATATATAATTTTTTAGGTGAAGATGGGGTTCGTAAATTGGTATCGGATCATTACGAACTGCTGGTTGAAAGCGAAATAAAAGATTTATTCCCTCCAAGGGGAATGGGGTTGGAGTTAGCCAAGAAAAGGTCAGCCGATTTCTTCATTCAAAAGCTGGGCGGTCCCGAGTACTTTAACCAAACCCGCGGAAAACCCATGTTGGCCAATCGTCATCAACCGTTTAAAATTACTCCCGAAGCCCGTTTAGTATGGCTAGAATGTTACCGTGAGCTTTTACCAAAAATTGAAGCCCCTGAGCATTTAGTTTTGGCTTACTGGAAATACCTTCACGATTTTTCGAACTGGATGGTGAATACTCCGGAATGAAGGAGAATGGATTAATCCATCAAAACCAATTTTTTTACTTGTCGTGTATTGGATGTTCTTAGCTCGACCAGATAAATTCCTGCCGGCAAATTTCCAGCATCCCAATTAAGGGAGTATGAATTGGGGGACAGATTTCCGTTTGCAATAACAGCTAATTGTTTCCCTGTTAAATCCATCATTTGCAACAATACTTCAGTTTCCTGATTGAGTGTAAATGAAATGTTAGTAGAACTTTTATACGGATTGGGGGCAATTAACAGTTCCAGCATTGTTGCTTGGCTTGCATCGTTTGTGATTAAAGAAGGATTCCCTGCTTCCAGCCAGGCATTATACATCAATTCGGCTAGGGCATGGGAGGCATTTTTAAACAAAACAGGTGTAAAATATTTAGTTTTTGCCCAAAGCGTGTCTTTATAAGCGATGGAGCTGGTGCTTCCCGTAATACTCTGTGCATAGGTATCGGCCAACAGAATGGAATCTACATATTTGTAGTGTGCATACATATAATTAAACACATAGTCGCTTACATTGGCAATAGGTGCAATGGATTTTCCAGTATAGGTAATCTGGTTAATACGGTAGTTTATCATGGTGGATTCATACCGGGAATGAATGCCTGTGTTGCCAGTATATTGGCCGTTGTAATTCCGGGTAATATGTAAGGGCATGTGCCCATCGGCTACATAATGACTTAGGTCGGCTGCAAAATATTTGGCTTTTTCCCAGTTTTCCAATCTGAGGTATTTAACTAAGGAATCGTAAGTATGTATGGTAGTCCATGGAAGTGTCCCATTGTCAAAAACCATACTTTGACTGTGTTGGGCAATTAATTCGCTCAAGGATTGTGTAATAAACCCATCTCTGACAAATTCAGGATAGTTATCAATATCAATGTAGTGTTTTATTCCTTCATTGGGGTCCCACGATTTCCGGTCGTCAGCATCGGAACTGTGTTGAGCCAAATAGGGCAACCAATCGGTAAAGGGCTGCATTTCAGCATTAAACGAAAGAGCAGCCTTTTGTGTAATATTGAAATGACCGGTTCCACCCCAGCTAATGAGTATCAAGGAAATAGCGATGAGAACAGGGAACGATAACAAAAGTCTTTTTAAATACATTTAGTATAAATATTAGGTTTTATAGCTGACAAATGTAGTAAGAATAGTTTAATATTCTAAAACGGGACATAATTTTAGTTCTTCTAAATATTACTCGATGCGGTTATAATTTGAGAAAGTATTTTTCCACAAAATAAACAGTAATCTATTCACGCGCTAAAGAGGTAAATAGAATTTTTTACAATAAATACCTAAATCTAACTTGTTTCTATCCAATTTTCGATTCATTCAGATAGTTACTGAGCCCGCTGCATCAATTTTTCGCGGTCGAGTGTAATCAAATGGCCAATTGGTTTTCCATTCCGGTAGGTTATTACCCGAAGCACGATAGGACCTTCGGGCAGTTCAACCGGCTGTGTATATTTGGTGGAATACTGATTAGGCATTGTCCCGTCAAACGAAAAGAAAATATCAATATCAGCCATTTCAGCACCTAACTTTAGGATAAGTTTTCCATCTTTTAAATTAGTTGTAACTATGGCATCGTAAACAGCCTTTGAGTAATTTATTTCGGCAACATCGTACCGTTCAAAATAGGTTTCCATCCGCTGGGCAAAATCAGGCCATTTTTTGGTTTCCTTTGGCGACCAAAAAACTTCCGATAAAGCCCATGCGCGGGGGTAGGTCATGTATTCGGCGTATCGAAGGGTGGGAACCTGCTCCGTCCAAAGGTTGCCCTGTCCTCCTAAAATGAATTTGGCATCCACGCTATCGGGAACCGGTTCAAAACTGTAGCTTTTGCTTACCCGCAAACCGGCATAAATTGGTGGATCGACAGTGCTTTCGCCTTGATTAAAATCGAGATACACAAATGAGGCGGGAGTCATTACCGAAGCATAGCCTTTTTTTGCGGCATCAATAGCACCTTGTATTCCGTGCCAGCTCATAATAACCGATTCAGTAGAAGCGCTTCCACTGAGTATTTCCTCCCATCCAATGAGTTTTTTTCCTTTGGATTGGATGATTTTTTCAACCCTGCCGGTAAAATAATTCTGCAAATCTTTAACATCGGTGGTATTCAATTTTTTCATCAGAACTTGGCAATTGGCATCGTTAGCCCAATATCCATGGTAACATCCATCACCTCCGGCATGAATATATGGGCCGGGAAATAGCTGGGCCACTTCGGTAAAAACCTTATCAATAAATTCATACACCTTTTCATCCGATGGGTTTAGCGTATTGTCAATCAACATTTTGAAAGTCCCATCACCGTACCATTCGGCAAAATTGGTACCGGGATCTACTTTCACACTCGTGTCTTTGGTGCAACATAACTCAGGATAAGCCGCAATAGCTGCCATGGAATGACCTGGAATATCAATTTCTGGAACAATAGTAACGTGGCGCTCTTGGGCGAATTTTACAATTTCACGGATATCGTCCTGGGTGTAAAAACCGCCCACTGTGGCAGCTTCACCGGGTATTGGTTTTGTTCGGTTGCCAAAAGTACCTGCCCGGTCAACTCGCCAAGCACCTATTTCAGTGAGCTTGGGTAACGATTTTATTTCGATGCGCCAACCGTTGTCATCGGTAAGGTGCCAATGCAAGGTATTGTATTTCAGTCTCGAAATTTGTTCAATGTAGGTTTTTACTTCCTCTTTGGTAAAGAAATTCCGGCTCACATCGAGCATGATGCCGCGCCAGGCAAAACGGGGATAATCGGTTATTGTGACTGCTGGAACGACCCAACTTACCAATTCCTGTTTTTTGCTTTCTATCTCATGGGGCAAAAGTTGAAGCAATGTTTGGATACCATAATACAGTCCGGCATTCCGGTTTGCCTCGATGAAAACGCCTTTTTGGGTTACTGTCAATACATATCCTTCTTGCCCTATTTTAGGATTGGGTGCATCGTTCAATTGAAGTTTGATGGATCCTGTTTTTCCTTGAATTGGCTGTATTGAAAATCCGGTTGGCGTGTTCAATTTTTGGGCTAGTAATTCAGCGGTAATCTTTGCTTCGGTATGGCTATAACTAATGGTAGTTTTATTGGTAAGCACATAAAATCCTTCCGATTGTTTTATTTCTACTGGTATCGGAATTAGCTGTATTGGTTTGTTTTGGGCATTAACCAATGTTAATGATAATAGGGATAAGATGACCAATTTTGTTTTCATAAGGTGTAATTTCAGTTTTGTGTACCAAACTTATTAAAAAACGATGGATTTTGATCAAGGAGCGCAAAAAAAACGCAAAGAAACTTATGCCTCTTTGCGTCTTTATTAGTTAAGTGATAATTTACTATTTTTTCTTATTTGATATCAAATATTCAGCAATCTGCACGGCGTTTAAAGCCGCTCCTTTACGGATTTGGTCGCTTACACACCAGAAGGTGATTCCATTGGGGTTGGTTAAGTCCTTTCGGATACGGCCTACATATACATCATCTTTACCGGCAACATCTA
>JAIFNJ010000009.1 GCA_020047835.1 Bacteroidota bacterium | reverse complement strand
AAGGACATCCTAAAGGACTTATTGCGGCCGCACTTGCTAATATGGGTGAACGTTTTGGTTTCTATACCATGATGGCTATTTTAGTTCTGTTTTTAATGGCTAAATTTAATTTAACAGGAACAGAAGCTGGTGCTTTATATTCTATTTTTTATGGCTCAATTTATATTTTAGCTTTAGTTGGTGGTATTATTGCCGATAAACTTAGAAACTATAAAGGGACTATTATTGTCGGGCTTATTATTATGTCAGTTGGTTATTCTTTGATGGCCATGCCAGCCCTTATATCAACTAAATATATTGCATTAGGAGCTTTATTAGTTATTGCATTTGGTAATGGATTGTTCAAAGGTAATTTACAAGCACTTGTTGGTCAAATGTACGATAACGATGAATTTCGTACCAAAAGAGATTCTGGGTTCCAAATTTTTTACATGTTTATAAATATTGGAGCAATGTTTGCCCCATTTTTAGCAAGCTGGGTAAGAAATACTTTTGTGAAGATGCAAGGATACGCTTATAATGCTGAATTACCAGGTTTATGTCATCAATTCCTTGGTGGAAAAATGTCTGAAGAAGTTGCTGCCGGTAAGTTTTCGGAATTAGCTAAAACCGTTTCTGATGGAGTTGCTCCAACTAGTTTAGCAGACTTTGCCAATAGCTATTTAAATGCTTTTAATACTGGATTTCATTATGCATTTTTAACAGCAGTTGCTGCTATGGCAATTTCATTAGTTATTTTCCTTGTAACTAAAAAAACATTGCCATCTCCAAAAGCAAAAGTAAAAACTGTTTCGACCATGACTGCGGATGAAATAAAACAAGATGCAACGGAAATCAAACAGAGAATTTATGCTTTATTAGCGGTATTTGGTATTGTAATATTCTTCTGGTTCTCATTCCATCAAAATGGTCTTACTCTTACAATGTTTGCAAAAGATTATACTCATTTAGGGGGTATTTTTGGATCAGCAGAAATATTCCAATCAGTTAATCCTTTCTTGGTTGTATTTCTTACCCCTCTTATAATATTCATTTTTAACTTTTTAGAAAAGAGAGGAATTGTTCCATCAACACCTAAAAAAATAGGTATAGGTATGGGTATAGCAGCATCAGCATTTGTTGTTATGGCTTTGGGATCTATCGGCTTACCTTTATTTAGTGAATTAACTGCCCAAGGTGGACTTGATGCTTCATTAAAAGTAACACCTTGGTTATTATTCACAACTTACTTTATATTGACTGTTGCAGAATTATTTATTTCACCACTAGGTATTTCATTCGTTTCAAAAGTTGCCCCGGCGCATATGCAAGGTTTAATGCAAGGTGGTTGGTTAACGGCAACAGCTGTAGGTAATTTCTCACTGTTTTTAGGTGCAATGATGTATGACAATATATCTATCTCTATAACTTGGGGAGTATTTGCTGTTGTTTGTATGCTTTCAATGTTAGTAATGCTCGCAATGGTCAAATGGCTTGAGCGGGTTGCCAAATAAAAAAGTATAAATAAAAAATGGCTGCCACAGTGACAGCCATTTTTTATTTATATTTCTTTTTTAAAATTTGTATCATATTTGATAGTTAATCCGTCACAAACTAGAAATTTAAAAATTTACAAACATGACACAACAACAAAAAAAATGGATAATTATTGGGGTTATTGTTTTAGCAGTACTATTCCTTTTTTCAGGAATAAAAAACAGCTACAATAAAATGGCTACCATGGATGAGCAAATTACAGGCAACTGGAGCCAGGTTGAAAACGTTTACCAGCGACGTGCCGACCTTATCCCAAATTTGGTAAGCACAGTAAAAGGGTATGCTGCCCACGAAAACCAAACCTTTACAGAAATTGTTGAGGCACGTGCAAAAGCAACCAGCGTAAACATCAACCCGGAAAAATTGGATGCACAATCGTTGCAAGAATTTCAATCGGCTCAAGATGGCTTAAGCTCTGCATTAGGACGCTTAATGGTGGTGGTGGAAAACTATCCCGATTTAAAGGCAAATCAAAATTTCAGGGATTTACAAGCTCAACTTGAAGGAACAGAAAATCGGATAACTGTTGAACGAAGAAACTTCAACGAATCGGTACAAGCCTATAATGCATTCATCCGCATGTTCCCTAAAAATCTTTATGCTGCCGTTTTTGGCTTCGAAAAGAGAGACTATTTTAAATCGTTGGAAGGTTCTGAAAAAGCTCCTGAAGTAAAATTCTAATACTTGCAAAATAACCCGTAATCTTTTATATTTAAGGGATTACGGGTTAAAATATTTTCAAAATTCTATCAATCATTTCATATTTCAATTAAAACACAATAAAGTGAAACCGAGCGAATTTTTTACACCCGATGATAAAACAAGAATCTCCAACGCTATAATAGCAGCGGAATTGAATACCTCCGGAGAAATAAGGTTACATGTTGAAACACATTGCAAAACCGATGTTTTAGATCGTGCCGCTTTTATTTTTAGCCAATTGCACATGCATAAAACTGAAGCTAGGAACGGAGTTTTGTTTTACCTAACCATTGAAGATAAAAAATTTGCTATTTTGGGTGATATTGGAATTAACCAAAAAGTTCCCACAGATTTTTGGAATTCGATTAAAGAAACCATGTCCTTATTGTTTAAAGAAGGAAAGATTTCGGAAGGTTTGGAAAAAGGAATATTAATGGCCGGTGAACAACTTAAACTTCATTTCCCTTATCAGACTCATGATGTAAATGAATTATCCGACGAGATATCGTACGGTAAATAATGCCAACCTCACTCAAAATATAATTATGAAAAAGTTACTTTTACTACTAATCATTGCATTATTCAGTTCAACATTGGTGTCAGCTCAAACTGATATTTTTTCAAAACCAGCTAAAGAGCAATTAGTGGTCGATCAAGCCGGTGTATTTACAGAACAAGAAATAGCTCAACTAAAAGAAAAACTTCATCAGTTTAGCAAAGAAACTTCAACCCAGATTTTAATCTACACAACTCCAGATCTGCAAGGCTATGATGTGGGTGATTTTGCACAACGGCTGGGGCAATCATGGGGAATAGGATCTAAAGGATTTGACAATGGAATAGTAATAGTTTTCAAACCAAAAAACAGCGAACCTGGACGAATAACTATCCAAACTGGGTACGGAATAGAGCCCCTAATTCCAGATGCCATTGCTAATCAGATTATCGAAAATGAAATGATTCCGGAATTCAAAAATGGAAATATTTATAACGGATTTAATAAAGCTATTGATGTTTGCATCTCACTCACAAAAGGGGAATTTACAGCTGCCAATTATGAATCCCAAATAAAGAAATCGGAGAATATTGGTGGCGCCGTATTTATTTTAATCATTTTCTTAATCACGGTATTTTCACTTATTGGAAAATCGAGAGCTGGAAGGCATTATAATGCTGGTACTAAAAGCAATTTGCCTTTATGGGCGGCTCTTTTTATGTTAGGGAGCGGATCGCACAGAGGTTCTGGTTTTGGTGATTTTTCATCGGGTTCGGGTAGTTTTGGTGGTTTTGGTGGCGGAAGCTTTGGAGGCGGCGGTGCCAGCGGAAGCTGGTAAATTAAAAATATAAAGCATTCAATAAAACTGAATCCAATTAAATTGCAACAATGCTAATTGCCAAAGAAAAACGAAAAACAAACATTAGTGAATATTTTTTATACATGTATCAAGTGGAGGACTTGTTGCGTGCTTGCCAATTTAAACCTGAATTAATTGAAAACCAATTAGTTTTGCAGTACAATTCCAAATCAATTACAACTACTGAAATTAGGGACTGGTATTTTGGTTTATCGAATTTAATGGAAGAAGAGAAGCTTCAAAATAGCGGTCATCTCAACTTTTTAAAGAACTTACTTCACGAAGTATATGATTTTCATTGTTATCTGCTTCAAAATAAAGATTATAGCGACTATCAGCGCACTTACAAAAAATGTCAACTTGCCTTATCGCAATTGAAACAAAAGTATCCTGAAACTAATAATGAAATACAACTAATGATTGATGCTATTTACGGGGTTTTTGTTTTGAAATTAAAAAAAGAAACTATATCAGATGGAACCATTGATTCTATCTCGAATTTTGCAGGCTTGCTTTCTACTTTATCGGTAAACTTCAGTAACTATGAAAAGGGAGCACTAAAAATTGAATAGTCAAACCATTCAATTAAAATCGTGTTTCTTCAACATATCGGATTCCCATTACTAAAATATCATCAACTTGCTCATAATCGCCGCGCCATTCATCAAAAGCATGCTTAATAATGTCCTTTTGCTCTTTCATTGGCATTGGGCTAATTTCGAATAATAATTGCTTAAATCGTTTGGTTAAGTATTTTTTACCCCCATCTCCACCAAACTGGTCAATAATTCCATCTGAAAAGATATAGAACATGTCACCCTCGTTAAAATCAAATTTCTGATTGGTAAAAGTAGTTATTGATGTTCCAGAAATACTGCTTGTAATAGGTGTTTTATCGCCTTTTACTTCAGTAAAAGTATCGTTTGAAAATAAATACATGGGTCGAAGTGCGCTAGCAAATTCTAAGGTTTTTTCATTCTTATCAATAACTACTAATGCAATATCCATTCCATCTGATGTTTGTGTGCGATTATCAGATTTCAAGGCTATTTTTATTTTGCGATTGAGTTGTTTTAAAATTTCAGCGGGATCACATATCTGATTATGAATTACGATGGAATTTAACAAATAATTACCAATGATGGACATAAACGCTCCTGGCACTCCATGCCCGGTACAATCAACGGCGGCCATAAAGTACTTATTACCAATTCGGTGATACCAATAAAAATCGCCACTAACAATATCTTTTGGCAAAAAGAGCACAAAACTATCTTGAAAATCACGCTGAATTTGCTTCACTTTTGGCATTATCGCGGTTTGAATCCTCTTGGCATAGCGAATGCTATCAAAAATTTCAATTTGGCGCTCTTCCAATTCTTCTTTTCGTTTTATAGCAAGATTTTTTTGATGATCAGCATCTTTACTCTGCCGCTCCAATTCATCTTCAAATTGTTTTAATCGGGTAATATTTGTATCAATTGCAATCAAATGAGTAATCTGATCCCGATCATCGATAATTGGGGTAAGGGTTGTATGAAACCATTTGGTGTTTTTATTCTCGTCAATCACCGTTGATTCATACGAAACCACAATCTTCTCGCGAATACAGGTGTTAAGCACGTGACGTATGTTTTTGTTAGTGCTTATATCCACAATATTTAATGGCTTTCCTCTTTTGTATTCTTCAGTTGTTAATCCTAAAATTAAACTGAAAGATGCATTGAACCAATCCAATTCCCCATCAGGATTAAAAATGTATATTAAATTATCCGTTTTACTAGCAACCATTGATAATTTTGCTAATTCCAAATTTTTTATCTCCAATAATTCTTTTTGTGCACGCAGTTCTTCCCGTTGCGATTGCAGTATTTCTTTTTGTTGTAAAAGTTCTTCATGCTGTGTTTTTAGTTCTTCTTTCTGACTATTTAATTGAAACGTTCGTTTATCCACTAAATGTTCCAGGTTTATTTTCATATCCAAAATCTCAACTTTCGCTTTATTAAAACGAGTGATAAAAATGGAAAGTATGATTACAAAGAATCCAACCATAAAAAGAGTTGATAGTTGAATATCAAGCAAACCAAATCCTTTAATGCCGAATGGGAGAAAGACCCGGCATATTAAGTCAATAAAAAGAGCCGAAACGAGAACTATTAACTGATGATGGTAGACATTTTTAGCATTAGCCGAAATTACAAAGCTTATAATTGAAAAAACCACAAAGGTTAAAAGCATTAACTGAGTCCCTATTAAAAAAAAATTGAAGTCAGTAAACATCGTCTGCATCAATGTAAATCCAATTCCAAGTATTAGTGCAATGGTAAAAGCATTTT
>JAIFNJ010000195.1 GCA_020047835.1 Bacteroidota bacterium | reverse complement strand
CAAGTGCCATTTAATTTTGAAACTGCGGTTAAAAAGATTGCTCATCCAAATCCTGCAAAATAATTTTTAATAATAGATTTGAAAATGCCTGTTAATTGAAAAAATTAATAGGCATTTTTCATTAGACCAAATTCAATAAAAAGTTATAAGGCTACTTTAAGCATAGGTCATAAATACTTATCATTCTGCAGTTGGATGGATTTTTTGTAAAAACAACTATCGATTGCAATTCTGTGAATATTTTCCAAACAAATTATATATCAACGAACGAATTGATATAGTATGTGCAATTAAAGTAAAGAATCAATAAGTATTGGGTTTACTGTTAATTGATTAGTCGTAAGTTTGAATAGTGAAATTTTTGTAACTAAACTCTAAAGAATTATGAAATTACCAGATTCTTATTATAACACCCTTTCTTTTATAGGCACTCTAATTGCTGGATTAAGCCTCATGCTTATATTTTTCATGTTCATTATTTCCTCAATAATGGAAAGTTCCAGCTCTTATCTTGGCCTGATTCTATTTTTAGCTCTTCCCTCATTGTTAGTAATGGGACTCTTTTTAATACCACTTGGAATGTGGATACGAATAAGAAAGAGTAAAAAGGATAATTCACCAATTAAAGGTAGTTGGTTTATACTTGATTTGAATAAAAAACAACATCGAAATGCAACCTCAATTTTTGTGGTAGGCACGGTTATATTTCTCTTCCTAACCGGAATTGGTAGCTATGAATTATACCATTATTCCGAATCGGTCAAATTTTGTGGCACCATTTGTCATGAAGTAATGAAACCTGAATATGTAGCCTATCAAAACTCACCACATGCAAGTATTGCCTGTTCACAGTGCCATATTGGACCTGGTGCAGAATGGTTTGTAAAAGCAAAAATTACAGGATTATATCAAGTTTATGCTGTATTGACAAACAATTATCCAAAGCCTATTCCAACACCCATTGAAAATTTACGCCCAGCGCGCGAAACATGTGAGCAGTGCCACTGGCCTCAGAAGTTTTACTCAAATTCATTACGAACTGAAAAGCATTATTTAACGGACAGTGCAAATACACCTTGGGAAATTCAATTACGAATGAAAACAGGACCAACACACAGCTCACAAGGTTTAAAAGAAGGAATTCACTGGCATATTAATCCAAATACTCAAATAGATTATATTACAACCGATGCAAAACGTGAAGTAATACCTTGGGTTCGATATATCAACAAGTTAACAGGGGATACCCTGATATTTAACGATCAAAATGAGCCTTTAGGAGAAGGTGCCATGGATACGTTACCAATGCGCACCATGGATTGCATGGACTGTCATAACCGTCCTTCGCACAACTACCACACTCCTAGTAAATTTGTTGATGATGCTATGTCAGCAGGTAAAATTCCAGTTGACCTTCCTGAAATAAAAAAAATCTCCATGGAAATACTGGCAAAACCATTTGAAAGTACCGATAGTGCTATGAAAACCATTGAAACTAAGGTATGGGAATTTTATATGGTAAACTATCCGGATATTTTCAGCTCAAGCCAAGATAAAGTGAAACAAGCCATTGCTGGAATTCAGGAAAGCTTTAATCTAAATGTTTTTCCTGAAATGAAAGCTGGATGGGACGGTTACCCAAGTCATATTGGGCACCGAGAATTTAACGGCTGTTTCCGCTGCCATAATGACCAACATCAAGCAGCTAGTGGCGAAACCATATCAAAAGATTGTAATTTATGCCATTCCATCATGATGCAAGGAAATGCAGATACATTGCAGGTAGCCCGATTTAATGAATCATTAGAGTTTATGCACCCAGTAGACGTAGAAGATGCTTGGAAAGAAACCAATTGTTCTGAATGCCACCGGTATATGTATTAAGAAATCTCAAATAAACTCCTTAAGGAATTCATTGAAAAATGAGTTCCTTTTTTATTTTCATAAACTATTCCACAGCCAAAGAAAATATTATATAAGTTTAATAAAATGTTTAAAAAAATAGCTTTGAAGCGTATTGATTCACTTTATAAAAAACTAACCATAAACAAACAAAGAGTGTAAGATTTAGTTCTTTATTAACCTAAAAAAATACTTTAATAAACTGATAAGGAATAGATAGTAGATTCTTATACTGTGTTTTAGATTGACTTTATTGCCTTATCCATACTATCATATATCTCTAAAACCTGATCCAGTTTGGTTATTTTAACTAATGACATTACCATAGGTTTAATGTTGCAAAGTTTTAAATGTGCTTGCTGGTTTTTTGCATGGGTAAAAATCCAAAATAACTATATTCCGCGCTTCATCAATAATTTGACGCAGATCTTTCTTAAAATCCTCTGCAATTACAACTGTTAATTTTGAATTTTCCTTTGGAAAACTTGCCGTAACAAAGTCGGCTGATTCATTAATTTGCATCATCATATTCTAAAATTTTAAATCCTTAATTTCATTCAAGACCTTTTTTGAAATAGTTCCAAATTTTTCAACAATTGCTGGATAGGTGTCAACTTCAATGGCTTTTTTTGCTTTAATCTCTAGTGTTTGCAAATCTTTAACTAATTCAGTAATTCCAAGCATGGCAACCGATGATTTTGCTTTATGGGCAATACCGCTGAGTTCAGCATAGTTTTTATTTGATAAGGCATCCGTAAGTTGCTGTAAAAGAATTGGCATCTGCTGTTTAAATAGTTCCAACAATTCATTTAAAAATTTTGAATCTCCCTCGCCAATTGACTCTAGGTAATTCAAATTTACATATTCAAACCTATTTTTAGAAACTTTAGTTGTACTGGCTGATTTCTTGTTATTATGGGTAAAGGATGGATTTATTTTTTTAATGTTTTCAATTATAATTTTGTACAGCTCATTCGGTTCAAATGGTTTTGAAAGATAACCATTCATGCCGTAGGAAATGCATTTGTCTTTTTCACCTTTGATAGCAGCGGCTGTCAATGCAACAATTGGAATATTCTTTTTACTAGAATCAGTCATTTGCCTTATAATTTGGGTGGCTTCGTATCCATCCATTTCCGGCATGTGCAAATCCATAAGTATCAAATCGTAATGGTTTTTACTAACCAAATCAATTACTTGATTTCCATTGGATGCTATTGAAATTATGTATCTTGACTTTAAGAGTGTTTTTACATACAATTGATTTATTTCGTTGTCTTCCGCCAGCAGAATGCTTGCATTTGAAAAGTCCTTAGCTAAGTCATAATTATTTTCAAGGGTTGCTGATTTTTCGATATGTTTACTATAACCATGTTTAAAAACTAAATTGAAATAAAAAGAGCTGCCCTCTCCTACCTTACTTTCCAATTTAAGAAAGCCTTTTTGTAATTCTACCAATTGTTTTGAAATAGTAAGGCCCAAACCTGTGCCACCATATTTACGTGTCATATCACTGCTTGCTTGAGAAAAGCTTGAGAATATAATCTCCATTTTTTCTTGCGAAATGCCTATTCCTGTATCATTCACAATGAACTGCAAACTGCTTTCGTTAACTGTTTGTTCAATCACTTTTACCACCAAGGCAATACCCCCTTTATCAGTAAATTTGATGGCATTTCCTAAAAGATTGACCAAAATTTGGTTGAGCCTTGTAGGATCGCCAATTATGTATTCAGGAACCCGGTCACCAATATTCAATTTAAAATAAATATTTTTTTCGCTTGCCGCCTGCGAATAGATAGGCTCCAACCGTTTTAATAATTCATGCAAATTGAATTCAATAGTTTCAAATTCCAGCTTTCCGGCTTCAATTTTTGAAAAATCAAGGATATCATTAATTATTACTAAAAGATTATTGGCAGAAGTCTTAATATTATCGAGGTACTGACTTTGATCTATATTCAAATTAGTATCGCTCAATAATTTTGCCATACCCATTATCCCATTCATAGGAGTTCTAATTTCGTGGCTCATATTTGCTAAAAACTGCTCCTTTATTTTGGCTGATGTTTCTGCTTGGTCCTTGGCAAGTTTCAAAGCCAGATTTTGTTTATCTATCTGGCTAATCATGGTATTAAAACCTTTTATCAATTGGCCAATTTCATCTTTACCCTTTTCTTCAATTTGAATGTTGTAGTTTTTATTTACCGAAATATGTTGCATGGTCTTGGTAAGACTAATAATGGGATGTGAAATAAATTGCTGCAATCGGATGGAAATGAGTAAGGTAATAATAAAGGTTGAAATAAATATAATGATAAAAACGTTGATGAAATTCCGAATCCTTTCGCCAAAATCATCCAACCCGGAAAACAGTACAATGGAACCTATTTTTTCATCATCAAGTATGATAGGCCTATTTATTAATAACGATTTGTCAGTAAAAGAAAAGGTGTCTTTCTTTTCAATAAAATCTAAATATTTTGAGGCATAGGATTCATTTATTGTGTATTGCGCAAAAAGATTGTCGTTTACATCATAAATACGCGCCACTTTTATATTCTTATTGGCAATTAAAGTTTCCATTATTTCTAATGCACCCGGAGGAGAGTTGTATTTAATATTGGCGGTATTGTTGTTGCCTATAATCTCAGCCAAAATATCGAGTTCACGCAAAGCAGAAAGCTCATATTGTGATTTATCATAGGCATAAAAAATAAGCCCTGACAACAACAATGATAACAAACTGGTAGCTCCAATAAGGGAAATAATCTTAAATCGTATCGATAAATCGCTAAAACTCATCTTCTTTATTTGATATGATTTTTGCCAATAATAAAAGCTTTGGACTTATTCTAATTCCCTTATTTTTTGCTGATTCGTTATTAATTTCAAATTGATGTTCTGAGAATTGTGAAGTAAAGTTTATGATTCCTCCTATTTCACAAAAATCAATTAATTCATCCCCTAAAGTGAGAATTGGTAAGCCTTTTGTTCTTTCAAAAATGGTTAATGTTTCAAATTTTCCCACATCGGATACAAACAATATATGGCATTTTGTTAAATCGGATAAATTAGAGGAGCGGATAATTTTCCAATCTTTTCCTTGAGCTTTCCTTCCAATCAATGTCTTTTCAAGAATATTTCCAAAAGGGTCAGTACCATAAATACCAAGAATTAATGTATCATTATTTCCCTCTATTTCAGGCCATTCAATAAACTTGGCAAAATTAAAAATGTAAGCAGCTTTAATCTCATATTCAGAATATTGAGCATGCGATAGCATGGGAACATTCAGTAGCAATGCTATAAGAAAGAAATTATATAAAATCCGGCTACATTTCAAAACTTACTCTTTTAATTCAAAAACATTTATTTCAACCCTTCTTAAATGCTGGGGATCGGTATTATCAGCAGAATTAATTGCTTCTCCAAAACCTTTTACAATAAGTCTTTGATACTCCACTTTATGATCGATAAAAAACCGAAGTACTTTTTGAGCTCTTTGTCTGCTTAAGGATAAATTATACTTCTCCTCTCCTTGAGAATCGGTATATCCATAAATTTCAGCACCTAAGGAAGGATTATCCATTAATAATCGACAAATATCCTGAATTTCAGAGAGTTTTTTAGTTGGTATTTCGTCTTGGTTGATTGGATAATTAACAACAAATCGATGTATATAAATTCTATCTTCAGCATGTGATAAACGGAATTTAGTTTCCTTTAAATCCTTACGCTCTATCATTTTATTCTGAATTTTTTCATATTCAGTTTGACTAGATGGTGTTTTTATTGTTGGCGCACTATAAATGGTATCGCCCCCAATAACATGGGGAGTTAATGACTTGTTTTTATCCCCATCAACATAAAAATGAGTTTGTTTAATTTTATCTTTCTGAATTGCATTTGCATCTAAAATGGATAATGTTATGGGATCGGTGGTTTCAATAGCCTCTTCAATTAGGTTTAAAAGAGCATCTACATTTTTACCTTCTGCTTCAATGTTTTGATTTGTTTTTCTGTAATTAAACCTCATGCTATCTGTGGTTTGAATAATATTCTCAATCAATTCCAATAAATGATCATAATACTTAGGTTGTTTTGGCATGTCATCAAAAAGAATGGAATCGGCTTCAATGGTTTTATATAAATCATAAAAAGTATTATTTACGGTAACAATTTCGCCAACAACTCCATTTTCAAGCGTTACCGGTTGCAAAAGTATTTCTTGATATAATTCATAGAAATAGGTTTGGTATGGAACATAAATATTAATTAATTGAGGTAAATAATCATTAGAACCTATAAATACATCGTAATTTTTAGCCGGTGGAAAAATCATTAAGTACTTTCCTGTTTCTGGATCAGGATTGTAAACATATTTAACTTTTTCACCGGTTTCTTTATCAAATACTTGAATGGTTGCACTTATAGGAACCGGTGGAATTCCACCTTTTATAATTCCCTTAACCAGAGTAAGAGGAATTGGATCTTTCAAATTAACCCTGAAAATATTGTGCTTATTGAAAACATTGTTTTTTGAGGAAGAAAAATATCCGATTTGACCATTGGCATTCAAAACAAAATATAAATCGTCCTTTGTTGAATTTAAAAACCCAAGGTTTTCAGGTTCCGACCAAGAGCCAGCATTGAATTTGCTTTTAAAAATATCACTTCCCCCAATTGTTTTATGGCCTTCGGAACTAAAGTAAAGAGTTACATTATCAGGATGAATAAAAGGTGCATCCTCATTGAATTGGGTATTTATCTTTTCACCCAGATTTTCCGGTTCGCCCCAGTCACCACGCTTGGTTCGAATCGATTTATAAATATCAGTACCACCAAAACCACCTGGTCTATCGGAAACAAAATACAAAACAGTACCATCGGCCGATATACTTACTCTTCCATCAAAAAAAGAAGTATTTATATATTTATTCAGCTTTTTTAAGTCGGTTATTATTTTCCCTGAAAGTGCCCCAGAATATATATCCTGATCAAGTCCCTGACCAATATTTAGAAAAATGGTCTGCCCGTCGGGTGAAAGACCCGCCAATAAAATACTTTTCCCTTTATATTTTTCAAGCAATGTAATTTCAAGTTTTGAAGGTGCACCCCAATATCCTTCAGAATTTCTGAAACTTATCATTAAATAGGTTTCGGGTTTTGCAAGCTTGCTTAAACCAATGGTTTGCATATAAACCATAACTTGTTCATCGGCAGTAATTAGAGGACAAAACTCCGATTCCATAGTATTTATTGGTGATTCTAGAATATCGATATCGGCTTTAAAGGGTTGCGTTGTAATTTCAATGGCATTCCTACAAACAGTAATCATTCTTTTTGCATATTCTATGTCTTTTTTCTCAGAAAACTGATCTTTTCTGCTAACCAATAAATATTGTTCAAACATATAAATAGCCTCATCAAACCGGTACGTATAATGGTACAGAGTTCCCAAATCGCTATAAACAATAATTGGAACTTCGATGGATTCTATTTTACTCAATTCTTCTAAATAAGGAAGCGCTTTTAATTTTTCATATTTTGAATTCAGATAACAGGCTCCAATTCGATACTTGACAGAGTAATCATCGGCTACCGAATCAATTTTGAGGTAAATTGGCAATGCCTGAGCAAACTGCTCATCATCAAAAAGGTTATTTGCTGTTTTTAAAAGCTTACGTTCAGTTGCGGTAAGCTGTGCAAAACTTGATTGACCCAATGTCAGGGTAAGTATGAATAATATAAACAAAAATCTGTTCAAAGTGCGCTCGGTTTAATGCATCTAAAAATATTAATTTTTTTGGTATGTTTGATTGATTAAATCAAAATATTGAGTTTGCTCATCACTTATAACCATTAGTTGGCATGTTTCACTGGATTTTAGGTCAAATTTTAACCTTAAACTATTTTACTGATCAACAAGGAATTATGAGAAGGTACCTTGCTGAAAAGGATAACTGGGAGCCTCATTTAACCCATTGTAAAAATTATATTTTAAACACGTTGCCTGACAAAAAAAATCTGAATATTGCTGTTTTAGGAAGTGGCTGGTTGTTGGATGTTCCCATGCCAAACATGCTTTCAAACAACCAGATAGCACTATTTGATATAAATCATCCCCGACAAATTCAGAACAAATATCGCATGCATTCGAATGTAACCTTTATTAAAAAAGATTTAACTTATGGGTTACTATCTAAAGCCCAATCGTTAAAAACGATGGAAGAATTTATTACTTATGCTGAAATAATAAAAACATCGCAGGAGCTATTGAACTATGATTGGGTTATCTCAGTTAATCTTCT
>JAIFNJ010000113.1 GCA_020047835.1 Bacteroidota bacterium | reverse complement strand
TTGGCGTTGGTTAATAAAGTTTGCACCGAAATATATAAAGTTTGAACAGGCTATTTGAACAATTGATTCTTCATTTGCCAAACTGTCAATTACTCTTGTAAATGCAAATCTTTATAACTAAATATCCCCGATCGATTTGATATGAAATAATTATCCTGAACTCTTGAATAGCCTCATTGATAGGGTTCAAGCTATCCATGTGCTAACTTCTTTTCTTTGGCTTTCAACAAAATTACAATTTGGGCCTCAGTGTCCTCTTTCTCCAATGCTTTTATGTAAAAATTATTTGTGTGAATAACGAACATGTGTTTGTTTTAAATTAAAACATGTTTATCTTTGTAAAGTTGAATAGAAAAATAAAAATCAGAATGAGTATAAAAATCTCACAAAAACAAATTGGTCAACGGATAACCGAACTTCGTAAATTGAAGGGTTTATCACAGGAGGATTTGGCAAAAAGCATCAAAATGTCCCGACCTTCATTGGCTCAAATTGAGTTAGGAAATAGAAGTGTTGATGCCCTTGAATTGCAAAGATTGTCAATGGTCTTGGGCTTTTCTTTAGATGATTTTATGTCTAAAAATTTCACTGTCAGTCAAGATGTTGAAGGTAAAACAGAAGTAAAGTCTAAAAGAGTCGATGAGCGCATTTCTATCCCAACTTTGCAAGTCAGTAAATTTAAAAATGTGTTGCTCTATATTTTAGAAAAGTGTGCTGGTAAACCTAATGTCGGTGAAACGGTGTTATACAAGCTATTGTATTTTTCAGATTTCAATTACTATGAATTGTATGAAGAGCATTTAACGGGAGCTAAATATCGGAAATTGCCGTATGGTCCTGTTCCGCAAAAGTTAGATACTATTATTGGTCAAATGATGAAAAATGGAATGATTCAACGGATAAAAACAGAGTATTACGACAAAATGCAAACCCGGTACATTCCGCTTGCCAAAGCTGATTTAACTGAATTGAAAGCAAGTGAAAAAGAAGTAATTGATAAAGTGATTGAACAAATGAGTGACTGGTCAGCTTCTGCGATCAGTAATTATTCCCATAAAGATATGCCGTGGCTTGCTTCAAAAGAAGGAGAAGAAATAAATTATGAATTAGCTTTTTACAGAGATGCCCCTTTTTCTGTGAGAAACTATGGGGACGAAATTGAAGAACAATGATTTTTGAAGAATTAACCGAATTTCAAAAGGACCTCAAAAAACTTTTGAAAAAATACAGAACACTCAACGATGATTTATATGTAGTGAAACAAGTATTGACTATTGCACCTGATGCTAGACCACCATTCAGTTTTCGTATTGATAATTTGGGACTGGAAACATGTATAATCAAAGTGAAAAAGATTGCATGTAAAGCATTAAAAGGTCATGGTGTAAATTCAGGTTTGCGTTTAATTTATGCTCATTTTGAAAATGAAGAAAAAATAATCTTTATCGAATTGTACCATAAAAATGACAAAGAAAATGAAGATAGGCAGAGGATTATAAATAATTATATATAATATATTGTATTAAATTTTAAAAAGATTAATAAGCAAAAAGAACAACCTTTTCCATTTTAACAAGAAGTGTCTGTCAATAATTCATACTTTTGAGCTTATAAAAATAACGAATTATGTCAATAGAAGTAAAACAGGTAGTTAAATTATATGGGGAACAGCGCGCTTTGGACAACGTTTCATTCAACGTTCAATCAGGCGAAGTGGTGGGATTTTTAGGACCAAACGGTGCCGGAAAATCAACCCTCATGAAAATTATTACCGGTTTTATTCCACCAACTTCAGGAGATGTTTTCGTTGAAGGACTTGATGTGATTGAGCATTCCCTTGAAGTTAAAAAAATGATTGGTTACCTGCCGGAGAACAACCCGTTGTATTTGGAGATGTACGTTAAAGAGTATCTGGAATATGTGGGCGGAATCTACCAATTAAAGCGAATCAAAGAACGGGTTCAAGAAATGGTGGAACTTACTGGCCTTGCTATTGAGCAGCACAAAAAAATTGGAGCTTTATCGAAAGGCTACCGCCAGAGGGTTGGATTAGCGCAAGCCTTAATTCATGATCCAAAAGTCCTCATTCTTGATGAACCTACCTCCGGATTAGACCCCAACCAGATTGTGGAGATACGCAATTTGATTACTTCCATTGCCAAAGAAAAAACCATTTTGCTATCCACCCATATTATGCAAGAGGTTAAAGCCATCTGTAACCGGATTATTATTATTAAAAATGGGGTGATTGTTGCCAACGATAGCACCGATACTATTCAACAAGGGTTGAATGATGACACCCAAGTGATATTGGTAGAGTATAGTGCTGAACCAAATGTTGAAGACCTTCTTTCAATACCTGGAGTATTTAATGCAAAAATAATTAAAGAATTGCATTGGGTAATAGAGGCAACAGCAGATAAGGATATCAGGCAGGATATTTTTAACTTTGCCGTATCAAAAGGAATTGCCGTTTTATCAATGCAAAAAAAAGAGAAAACACTAGAAGAAGTATTTCAGGAATTCACGAAAAAATAATTGTTAAAAACTCAACACTTCCTTGAGCTTTTTGTAACCAGCCAAGCTTACATTAATTTTTTGTCCTTGCCCTAAAATGGCCAAATATGATGATTTTCCATAAGGTTCTAACCTTTTAACCTGATCAATGCGGACAATGAATGAACGGTGCACCCGTACAAAATGATTTGGGTCCAAGTGGTTTTCGTAAAACCGCATGGTTTTTTCTTTCAAATACCGGCTCTTTTCGGTATAAAGCATTACATAATCGTCTTTGGCCTCTATATAAAGAATGTCTTCAACCGCAATCATGTGAATATCGCCCCCCTTTTTAACCACTACGCGGAATAGATTTTCTGGCTTTTCATCCAAGGCCTCCATTACTTGTTTTATTGGGTCAGCCGGTTTATTGGTAAGTGCCTGTTCCACTTTGGTTCTGGCCTTTTCCAAAGCCTGATTGAAACGTTCTTTTGAAAATGGCTTAAGCAAATAATCAACCGCATTCATCTCAAAAGCTTTAATGGCATATTGGTCGTATGCGGTGGTAAAAATGATTTCAGGATGTTCCTCCAACAGTTCCAACATCTCAAAACCTGTAATTTTGGGCATTTGAACATCAAGAAACACCAAGTCGGGTTTCAATTCTTTTATCCCTTTGATGCCTGCAAAACCATCGGAAAACTCGCCCACCAATTCAACATCGACATGTTGCTGCAAAAAAACCTTTACAATTTCACGGGCTGGGGCTTCATCTTCAATAATTACTACTCTCATATCGCTAATTTTATAGGTTGTTGTTATTTGTGAATGCTGGTTTATTGGGCAAAATCAACTGAACCGTAAAGTAATCTTTTTTCTTTTCAATGGTTAACAAATCATGCAATTGATAAATAATTTTCAAACGCTCTGTAATGTTCTTAATGCCGGTACCCGTGCCTTTGCGGGATACAGCTTCCGGATCGAAATTGTTACCTACGGTAATTTTAATGGATTGGTCGGGGAGTGTTTCACATTTCACTATTACAGTGACCGGCTCCATACTTTCGTATACTCCATGTTTTATGGCATTTTCGATGAGTGGTTGCAAAATTAAAAAAGGAACTTTGTGCTGATAGCAGGGTTCGCAGATGTTCTTTATAAAAACCAGTTTATCACCAAATCGTATTTTTTCAACAGCAATGTACGATTCCATGTTCTCAATTTCTTGCCGCAAGGGTATTAAATTATTTGGATCATGTGCCAGTGAATATCGCAAAAACCCGGAAAGATTGATAATCATTTCATGGGCCTTTTCAGGATTGGTAATAGTAAGTGAACTGATGGAGTTCAAGCTGTTGAACAAAAAGTGGGGATTAATCTGCGATTTCAGACTTTGTAATTCCGCTTCGTTTATTTTTTCCCGCAATCGTGATTCCTGCAACATGTGTTCCCTTAAACTATATCCGTATATAAGCAAGTAATACACCAACACGATGGAAAAATAAAAAAAGATTCCGGTGTAAATCCTCCAAGGAATACCGGCATCTACAAACTCAAGATATTCCGGATAATTTTGCAACAGCTGATTGCAAATAAAAACCCCCGAACTTACCCAAGCTGCCAGCGAAAGCACCATAATGCTTAGGTGGTTAATGAGCAACATGGAAATGGATTGCTTTTCCGGATCGTTATAAAATACCGGATACCAAAGGGCTATCCCCAATAAAGCAAACAGGGTGTTGAAAACCAGTCCGTCGATGGAAGCATTCCACCAATCAATTTTATAAAGTAAGATTAATGTAGCTACATGAAGCCCCAAAACTACCGTCCAAAAGCCTGCATAGATGAATATGAATTGAATCTTTTGAGAAATGGGGTGCTTCATGGAATATTTATAATGTTAAAACCATCCGAAACGAAACGACAGGTTTGCTCCCGGACCACTAAAATCTTTGTTAGAAAGACCGTTGCTGCCAGTCAAACCGGTAACCACCTGATAATTACCTCCCACTGCTATCCGGAAATAACGGGTAATGTTTATTTCCATTTCTACCGAAGGGGTTATCACAAAAGCATTATCATTCATGGCGTAATCATGGTGATCATAATTCTGGGAAATACCACCCCAACCTAATTTCAACCCAGCAAAAGGATGAATGGCCGCATTGCCTTTAAAAATATAACCCAACCAAAAACCTCCATGCCCAAAATTAACGCTGCTATAATTCATGCTATCAAGGGTTACATTCCGGTTGATGTAATTGCCCATTCCATAACCCCCAAACAAAATCGTTTTATTTAGAATCGCACCTCCTCCGCCTCCGGTTCCATAAGAAAAATGACCTCCTAACGAGGAAAAATTCATTTCAAATACCCCCATCCCACTGAATTTTACCTTTTCATTTCCGAAAATAGTCTGGTATTCTTCGGTCTTCTGTTGTGAAAAAGTTAACATGCTTAAGAAAATACCCACCAAACTCAAACCTAATCTTTTCATAATCTATCTTTTTTGAATTAATTCATGAGCTTGTGAGATGGGTTACCCTGTTTTTATGTTGCGTTTAGTTTAGAAACTCTTTATTTCGCCACCGCCAAAAATGGCCTCACCTTTAATGATAAGCTTTTTCGAAGCAGTGCCGGCGCTTTGTTTGTAAACTTTCCGTTTATCAGCAAATCCACCCATTATAGAAGTCACTTGCACTTGCACATCCCATTCGGGTTTCACAATAATGGTAGTTCCTCCAAAAACGCAAGTTAATTCAATAATAGCACCTTCTTCGCTTAATTCGGCATCGGTAAGATCCAATTCAATTCCCCCAAATATAGCGGTAATATTTCCCCCTTTCAGGTTTTGGCTGGAAATAACGCGTTTACCTCCCCCAAAAATAGCTACTTCATCAATGCGGTCGTCACCATTTATAGTTTGCGTATGAGGATGAAAAAAATGTGGCTTTTTTAAGTGCCTTGTTTTAAATACAATAAAAACACCAATTAGAATGAGAACCAAGGGCCAAATAAGTTGACGGGTTTCAAATGGAATTTGAATAATTTCAGGTAGTAAAAAAGCAGTACCAACCAATATTAAAATAATGCCAGGAAAACGGGCATGATTCCTGAATACATTGATTGCCCCAATAAAAATTAATAGCATTTGCCAGCTAATAATTATATTTCTCCAATACTCAGGAATAAGGTTCATCCGATCGAATAAAAAAACCAATCCCAATCCAATCAGGAAAATGCCAATAAAAGGAACTCCATCTTGTTTGGAACAATAGGGCTTGTTTGAAAATTTTTCGTTATTAGTGTATTCCATAATTATAATTTTTAAATCGTTACTAGTTCCAGATAAATTGCGAACCAAAAGTACGGTATGCTCCAACCATGCATTTAAGATAAAGTATTATATTTGCACCCTATTTGTGGAAAGATTTGAACGGATTGCAACCACGGAAAAAAATGCTAAAATTGTATTGCTTCCAACGTAACATTCTCAGCCTTTCCCTGTTATACTTTACAATTCAAATTTATACTTATGGCATATCTATTTACTTCCGAGTCGGTATCTGAAGGTCATCCTGATAAAGTAGCCGATCAAATTTCTGATGCATTGTTAGACAATTTTTTGGCTTTTGATGCCAATTCAAAAGTAGCCTGCGAAACGTTGGTTACTACCGGACAAGTGGTCTTGGCGGGTGAAGTGCGTTCCCAAACCTATGTTGATGTACAGGAAGTGGCCCGAAAGGTTATTAATCGCATTGGGTACACCAAAGGGGAATATCGCTTTGAAGGCGATTCCTGCGGAGTACTTTCGGCTATTCATGAGCAGTCGGCTGATATTAACCGGGGCGTGGACCGTGAAGACCACATGAACCAAGGAGCAGGCGACCAAGGAATGATGTTTGGCTACGCTTGCCGCGAAACCGACGATTACATGCCTATTGCGCTGGAATTGTCGCACCGGTTGTTGATGGAATTGGCTGTTATCCGCCGCGAAGGAAAAGTAATGACTTACCTGCGCCCCGATGCAAAAAGCCAGGTTACCATTGAATACGGCGAAAACAACTTACCCAAAAGGGTACACACCATTGTGGTATCAACCCAGCACGATGAGTTTGACAAAGACGAACCCATGTTGGCAAAAATAAAAGAAGATGTTCGCACTATATTGATTCCCCGTACCAAAGCATTGCTTTCGGCAAGGGTTCAAAGCCTTTTTGATGATAATTTTATCCTGCATGTTAATCCAACCGGAAAGTTTGTGATTGGTGGTCCACATGGTGATACCGGATTAACCGGACGTAAAATTATTGTAGATACCTACGGTGGCAAAGGAGCTCACGGAGGCGGTGCTTTCTCAGGAAAAGATCCATCGAAAGTTGACCGTTCGGCAGCGTATGCCGCCCGCCACATTGCCAAGAACATGGTGGCAGCGGGAGTAGCCGATGAGGTGTTGGTGCAGATTGCCTATGCCATTGGTGTTGCCAAACCAGTAGGTGTTTTTGTAAATACCTACGGCACCTCAAAACTTAATTTGAACGATGGCCAAATAGCCCAAAAAATCGAATCCATATTCGACCTTCGCCCAGCAGCTATTGAAGACCGTTTGAAACTGCGCAATCCCATTTATGAAGAGACTGCCGCCTACGGACACATGGGAAGAACTCCCCGCAAGGTGAAAAAAGTGTTTGAATCGCCTTACTCCGGAAGAAAAGAGTTTGAAGTGGAACTTTTTACCTGGGAGAAACTGGACTATGTTGATATCTTGAAAAAAAGCTTGGGTATTTAACCTCGACAATACAAAATAACTGAAAGGCTGCTCATTGAGTGGCCTTTTTTATTGTTATCTAACGACTATAACTGAGCTTTCTACAAATCTATCAGGAAGAAAATAATTTCTGATTATTCCACTTTTCAGGTTGTTTATCAAAAAAGCCAATTTTTCAATCGTCAAAAAGTGCCAATAACTGTTTTGATGTAGTATTTTTGAGAAAAAGGGAACATAACATGGAGGTAGCCAAATGGTATGCTATTTATACCCGTTCACGCCAAGAAAAAAAAGTGGCGGGATTTATGCAAAAATACGGGTACACCGTTTATTTACCATTAATAAAAACAATGCGGCAATGGAGCGACCGCAAGCAAAAGGTGGAAATTCCATTGATATCGTCGTATGTGTTTGTGCAGGTTACCGAGCGCGATTACTATAGCATTTTGAATACACCGGGTGCAGTAGGTTATGTAACCTTTGATGGGAAGGCTGCTCCCATTCCTGAAAATCAGATACTTGCCATGAAAATGGCGGTGGATAATAACCTTGAAATTGAAATTACCAATGAAACCATTGAACCCGGTGAACTGGTTAAAGTGATTTCGGGACCGTTAAAAGGAACTGAAGGTGAACTTATCAGGGCGGTGCATAAAAGAAATTTTTTAATACGTTTAAGTAACATTGGTTTTTCACTGATGTTAGAAGTAAATGCAGGCGATGTAATTAAATTGTAGTTTCTTTACATAACTAAAAACTTGCTCACCCAAATGGGACTGAGGAGGCGAAGCTGTGAACATTGGAAATAAGAATTAAAAAACCAGTTTCCAGAATCCAGTCCCGATAGCTATCGGGAAGAAACTAGAATCCAGAAACCAGCAACAGAAACAATTACCTTTACCCTTAATTTTATCCACCATGCCCTTTGAAGCACATATTATTGAACTCCCCAAAATACAAAACCGGGTAAAATCACAACAAAGCACTCCGGTTCGCATTTGGCATCATCATTTTTTTGCTTATATTAGCTTAAACCCTAATTATTGCCTATGAATACCAATGAAATTGTAATATACCAACCCAACAATACCATCACCCAATTTGAAGTTCTGGTAAAGGATGAAACCGTTTGGTTAAATAGAAATCAAATAGCTAACCTATTTGATAGGGACGTGAAAACCATTGGCAAACATATTTCAAATGCACTAGATGAGGAATTGCGTTCTTTTTCAGTTGTCGCAAAATTTGCGACAACTGCCACTGATGGCAAAAAATATCAGATAGCCTATTATAATTTGGATATGATTATCTCCATTGGATATAGGGTAAAATCAGCCCGCGGGATAGAATTTCGTATCTGGGCTAACCAAATCCTTAAAGATTATTTACTAAAAGGATACGTCATTCATCAAAGGGTTGAAAAAATTGAAAAAAAACTATTAGAACACGACCAAAAATTCGACTTATTAATAAATACAACCTTACCACCCCATGAAGGCATTTTTTACGATGGCCAAATATTCGATGCCTATGCATTTGTATCTTCGTTGGTTAAAAGTGCGCAAACAGCTATTATACTAATCGACAATTATATCGATGAAAGTGTGTTAATGCTACTATCTAAAAGGAATCATAACGTGACCGCAACTATTTACACTCATACCGTTTCAAAACAATTGCAAATTGATTTAGATAAATTCAATGCACAGTATCCACCCCTTTCCATAAAAACGTTCAGCAAATCGCACGATAGATTTTTAATTATTGACAACGAAACAATATATCACCTTGGAGCTTCCTTAAAAGACTTAGGTAAAAAATGGTTTGCTTTTTCAAAGATAAACATTCCTGTTGGTGATATTATGGAAAAATTGGATGCCAATGCATAATTATAAAATAACCCATGAATAAAACCACCGT